>JAFZNN010000267.1 GCA_017550895.1 Clostridia bacterium | reverse complement strand
GCCGGAGAAGCCCGCCGAGCCCAAACAGGTGAACGAGACCGCCCCGCTGTGGCTTAAGCGCCCGGCCGACTGCACCGAGGAGGAATACCGCGAGTTCTACCGCAAGGTGTTCCACGACTACGAGGAGCCGCTGTTCTGGATCCACCTGAACGCCGAGTATCCCTTCAACCTGAAGGGCATCCTCTACTTCCCCAAGATCCGCAACGAGTTCACCGCCAGCGAGGGCCAGGTGAAGCTGTTCAGCAACCAGGTGTTCGTGGCGGACAACATCAAGGAGATCATTCCCGAGTTCCTGCTGCTGCTCAAGGGCGCCATCGACTGCCCCGACCTGCCGCTGAACGTGTCGCGCTCCTTCCTGCAGAACGACGGGTACGTGAAGAAGCTCTCCGCCTACATCACCCGCAAGGTGGCCGACCGGCTCACCAGCGAGTTCAACACCAAGCGCGAGGACTACCAGAAATACTGGGACGACATCCATCCCTTCGTGAAGTACGGCTGCATCCGCGACGACAAGTTCTACGACCGCGTGAAGGACGCCCTGCTGTTCAAGACCACCACGGGCGAATACCTCACGCTGAAGGAATACGGCGACCGCAACTTCAGGGATGACAAAAAGACCGTGTTCTACGCCAGCGACCCGCAGCGCCAGGCGCAGATGATCCAGCTCTACCGCGATCAGGACACCGACGTGATCGTGCTGGACACGCTGATCGACAATAACTTCATCTCCTTCATGGAGTATCGCGGCGGCCAGGAGGGCGTATCCTTCCGGCGCGTGGACGCCAGCATGGAGGGCCTGACCGAAGCCGGCGAGACCGACGAGGACACCCGCAAGGCGCTGGAGGAGAAGTTCCGCAAGGCGCTGAAGCAGCCGGAGCTGGAGGTGAAGCTGGAGAAATTCAAGTCCAGCGAGATGCCCGCCATGATCACCGTGGAGGAGCAGAGCCGCCGCTTCACCGAGATGGCCAAGCAATGGGGCAACGGCATGGGCTTGCCCGAGAAGCGCACGCTGGTGCTCAACGCCGCGCACCCGCTAATCGGCTACCTCAAGACCGCCGACGCCGAGAGCGACATGACCGAGATGGTGTGCAGCCAGGTGCTCGACCTGGCCGAGATGTCCCGCCAGATGCTCGAGCCGGAGCGCATGGTGGCGTTCCTGGCGAGGAGCAACAAGCTGCTGACGATCTTCTGCGGCGAAAAGTAAAGAGGTGTCATCGCATACGGGCGAAGCGGAAATATAGCCGCTTCGCCTATTATTGGACATTGAAAACCCCGGAGCATCCTGCGCGGCGCTCCGGGGTCCTCTCATTCAAACAGCTTTTGCAGTTCCTCGAACTTCTCGTGGGTAATCAGCGCGTCCTGCGTTGTGCCGTGGAGCTTCACGACATAGGTCCAGCGGCCATAGGGCGTGATCGAATCGATGCAGTTGACGTTCACAATATACGATTTGTGCGTGCGGATGAACACGTCCGGCGGCAGCTTTTCCTCGATTTCCGCCATGGATTCGCTGATCACGTAGCGCTTGCCGTCGGCCGTGTAGATCACCGTCATGCGCTCCTCGCGCTGCACCAGCAGGATCTTCTCCACGCTCACCAGGCTCACGCCCTCCTTGTGGCGCAGCATCAGCCGCCCGGCGGCCGTCCTGGACGGGGCGATGGTGGGCTGAAGCGCGGCCTCCTCCCGCTCGGTCAGGCGTTCGCGCACCAGCTCCAGCGTCTTGAGCGCGCGCTCCAGCTTGAACGGCTTGAGCAGGTAGTCAAAGGCGTACACCTCGAAGGCGTCCTGCATGTACTGGTCGTGGGCGGTGGAAAAGATGATCACCGTGCGCGGGTTGCGATCCTGTATGGCGCGCGCGCACTCGATGCCGGTCATCACGGGCATTTCCACATCCAGAATCACGACCTGCGGATGCTCGCTGTCGAATATCCCCAGAAGCTCCTCGCCGTTTTCAGCCTCACCCACCAGCTCATAACCGCCGTCGCGTTCAACGATCTTGCGCATGATGTTCCTCATGCCCGCGTCGTCGTCGGCGATGGCAATGCGAACCGGCTTCATCGGGTCGTCCACCTCCCACCCTGCCAGCGCTCCGAGGGACGCCTGAGGATCTCGGCCCAGATCACGGCCTGCCGCATCTGCGCGGCGGTCAGCTTTGTGGGCGACTGCAGCGCGGCGTCCTCCGCCATGGCGTAGGCGGGCTTCACGTTGGGCTTCGCCAGCGGCTGGGCGTGCTCGAACTCCTCGCCCATGCCGGCATGGCTGGTGATATCCATCGAGCCACCGACGCTTCCGTGATCGCACTCGCGGCTTTCGCCCTCGCCGAGGTCGGCGCGCGCGCGGTCGCTCTCGTCCAGCATGCCGCCGGCGTAAGCGTTGACCGCGGGCTCAGCCGTGGGCTGATGCGGCGCGTAGGAGG
>JAFZNN010000266.1 GCA_017550895.1 Clostridia bacterium | reverse complement strand
TTTCGGCCTGCTTTTTTATTCTGCAATTTTGTTTTGCGCGTCACAGCACGCAGTTCAGGAAATCCTTGGTGCGCGGCTCCTGCGGGGCGTCGAACACCCGGTCGGGCGGGCCTTCCTCGACGATCACGCCGTCAGCCATAAAGATGACGCGGTCGGAGACCTCGCGGGCAAAGCCCATTTCGTGCGTGACGACCACCATGGTCATCCCTTCCGCCGCCAGCTCCTTCATAACGGCAAGCACTTCGCCCACCATTTCGGGATCCAGCGCGGAGGTCGGCTCGTCAAAGAGCATGATATCGGAGCTCATTGCCAGCGCCCGCGCGATGGCGACGCGCTGCTGCTGCCCGCCGGAGAGCTCCCCGGGGTAGGACGCCGCCTTTTCCGAAAGGCCGACGCGCTCGAGCAGCTCGGTCGCGCGTTCACGCGCCTGCTGCCGCGTTAATTTTTTGCGGTCGATCGGCGCGAGCGTAATATTATCAAGCACGTTGTAGTTATGGAACAGATTGAACTGCTGAAACACCATGCCGATGTTCTCTCTGATTTTATTGATATTCGCCTTTTTGTCGGTGATATCGTTGCCGTCGACGATGATGGTGCCGCCGGTGGGATTCTCCAGCCGGTTGATGCACCGCAGCAGCGTGGATTTGCCGCTGCCGGACGGCCCGATGATGCAGACGACCTCGCCGTTGGTGACCTCCAGATTGATGTCGGTGAGCACCTCGTGGTCGCCGAAGCATTTTTTCAGATGCGAAATAATGATCTTTTTTTCGTTGGGATCGGCAGCGACTGCCGCGCGTTTTTCACTCATGATAACTCCGTCCTCTCCTGTTTCAAGCGTTGAGGAAGCCCCCTATTTCTTCGCGTATTTCAGCTTCTTTTCCACAAAACGCGACAGCAGCATCAGCAGCGAGGTAAACAGGAGATAGCATGCCGCAACGAACAGATACGTTTCCATATACTGATAGGTGGAGCCGACGTAGACCTTGGCCTTGTTGACCAGCTCCGCCAGACCGATGATGGAGAGGATGGACGTATCCTTGATGGTGATGATAAACTGATTGACCAGCGAAGGGATCACGATCTTGAACGCCTGCGGCAAAACGATCTTCATCATCGTGCCGAAGGCGGTCATGCCCAGACTTCTCGCCGCTTCGCTCTGACCGACGTGCACCGCCTGAATGCCGCCGCGGAAGATCTCGGACAGATAGGCGCCTGCGTTGAGCGTGAGGGTGATCACGCCGGACGCAAACGCGGTGAAGGTAAACTTTTTGATATCGCCGCCGTCCGCCATGGCCTTCAGGATCAGATTGACCACCTGAGGAATGCCGAAGTGAATGATCAGCGCCTGCACCAGCATGGGCGTGCCGCGGATGATCCAGATATAGACGCCGGCAAGAAAGCGCATGACCCGGAGATTGGACAGCCGGAACAGACAAGTGATCAGTCCCAGAATCATGCCGAGACAAAGCGATACGATTGAAATGCGGATGGTCAGCCAGAAGCCCGCCAGAATCAGCGGTGTGGCCTTTTCAAACATGCGTGCAAAATCCATGCTGCAACCTGACTTTCATTGAGCAGCCGGTACGGCCCGAACGCCGGGCCGTACCGGACAGCTGACGATTTAATAACGATCAAAAAACGCGGGGGCAGAGAATCAATAGCCGTATTTGGCGAGGATCTCGTCGTAAACGCCGTTGGCTTTGATGTTGGCAAGACCGGCGTTGAACATATCGATCAGCTCGCTGTTCTCGCCCTTCTTGGCGGCAAAGCCGTAGGGCTTCGCGTTGATGACGTCGCCGACGACCTTCAGTTCAAGATTCTGGGACTGAATGGAGTAACGCGCGACCGGATCATCCTCGAAGCAGGCGGAGTTGGTGCCCTGAATGACGGCCTGATACATCGTGGGAGAATCTTCATACGTGGTGACCTCGAAGCCGTATTCCGCTGCGATGGACTGCGCGTAATCGGCGCCCTGGGTGCTGATCTTCACGGCGACGTTGGTGCCCTTGAGATCCTCAAGGCCCTTGATATCGCTGTTGGCGGGCACGACCAGGATCTGGCCGGCGTCAAAATAGCCCTCGGAGAAATCGAAGGTCAGCTTGCGCTCCTCGGTGATGGTCATGCCGGCGATCACGCCGTCGGCCTGGCCGGACTGGACCTGGTTGAGCGCGGCGTCAAAGCCGACGTTCTGCACTTCGTAGTCGAATTTCTGATCCTCGGCGATGGCCTTGAGAATATCCATATCGATGCCGACATACGCGTTGGTTTCGGTATCCAGATACTCAAAGGGCGCGAATGCGTTGTCGGAAGCGATGATGTACTTCTTGCCCGTCTCGGGCTCGGAATTCTTTGCGCCGCACGCAAACAGCGAGAACGCCATCAGCAGGGCAAGCAAAATCGCCGCAATTCTTTTGTAGGTTTTCATTTGTTTTCCTCCGTTCAAATTCATTCGGCTCCGCTCCGGCCCGGCCGGATCGAACACCAGTTATTATTATGCCATTGACTGAAATATTTGTCAAGTCCAATCGATCAGAAAAGCGTGGCGCGTTATTCGATCCAGATCGGATTTGTGAACGCCCAGAACAGCGCGTCGGCCGTCGGGGCGGGCGTTTCGCAGCGCGGCGCGAGATATTTGTGCTCCGCATAGCCGATCACGCGCTTGAGTCCGGCGCCCAGACGGATATCGATCTGCGCGCGCAGGAATCCGCGCTCCGTCACCGGGAACGCCGCTTCATGCGATGCTTCATAGCGCTTTGCCTTGTGCGAATAGACGACGCGGTCGTTGTTGAACACCTTCAGCTCAAAGCCGGGCAGCAGCTTCGTGGCCCTGCATTTGCCGACAAGGCCCGCGGCAAACGGCACGGTATCGCCGAGGATGGCCTCCCCCACCGTCAGCTCGATCATGGAGGTGTCCGGCTTGTTGGTGATCACGCTCCGCCCGGCGCGCAGAGAAGCGAGGATCTCCGCGGGCGAATTGTCCTTCGCGAAGGTGATCGTCGTGGGCATGGCGATCATATCCAGAAAGGCGATGTCGCTGTGGAAATCCGAACCGCCCACGGCGGCAATCCGGCGGCCGGCCTTCAGCTGCGCGACCCACCACTCCAGGTTGCGGACATTGTCGCTGTGCTGGATCGTATTCCAGACCTCGACGCAGTCCGCGGGCAGATCGTCGATCGGCACGCGAAAGCCGCACTGCGAGCAGAACGGATGATTCAGGCAGACCGTCGCCCCTTCCTCGCTGCAGCGGCGCATGATCGCGGCGTAGGCGTCGGCGTCCGGAATCTCATAGGGCGGCTCCGCCGGCACCTTGGCGCCCCAGATATTGACGTGGCCGGCGTGCACGGTGATCTCCTGCCCCTGAATGACGGTCAGCCCGTCGCTGGAATAGCTCTGCGGGATCGTGTTTTTGTTGTGATCGGTCACGATGATCCAGTCCAGCCCCGCCGCCTTGCAGCGGTCGATCAGCTGATACAGGCGCAGCTTGCCGTCGGAATTCGTTGTGTGCAGATGCGTGTCACCCTTGTACCATTTCCCCTGCATCGGTCATCCCTCCTTTGTTTCTGCTTGTATTATACCACGGATTTCGGCAGACCGCAACTTGATTTTGCCGCTGTTTTATGCTATGATACCATCGAAGGAGGTGGTTGCGCATGAAGCCGCGGCTTCTGGTGTTCGATCTGGACGGCACGCTGCTCGCGCCGGATCATAAAACGGTGACCGATCGCACGGCGCACGCGCTCCGGCTGGCCCACGCGCAGGGCGCGCAGCTGGTGATCGCAATGGGCCGCACGCTGAATCTGACCGACGAGGTCACGGCGCAGCTGCCGATGATCGACTGGCTGATCCTCTCCAACGGCGCGGTGATCTATGACCGCGCGAGCCGCAGCTGCCGGTCGCGCACGCTGATCCCCGCCGCGCACACGGCGCCGACGGCGGCGCTGCTCGAGGCGCTGCCCGCGTTTTCCAATTTCTATATCGACGGCAAGGTGCATACGCAGCAGGAAAAGCTCTCGTATTTTTACGATCCGTCCATGCCGGAGGCGTTTCTGGATTTCTTCCGCCACTGCATGGAGTTTCACACGCATCTGCCCACGACGCCGGCGCTCGAGCAGATCAACGTCTACAGCCGCGATCCCGCCGTCAGCGAGGCGGTGCTCGCGTCCTTTGAGAAAAACGACTACACGATTTCCTCCACGATGTCCGGCGAGATGAC
>JAFZNN010000265.1 GCA_017550895.1 Clostridia bacterium | reverse complement strand
GCGCGCTTATGACAGCGCGCGCCTCCGCGGCGCAGACGCCTCGGCCCCCGGCGGGCTGCGTGCGGCTGTTCCAGGGCTTCTTCCGCGACGAAAACGGCGCGGACGCCACGGTTCTGCTGGCGGCCGGGGGCGGCTCGGTCTATGCGCTGAGAAACGGCGCGTGGCAGAGCCTGGGCGACGGGTTCCAGTCGGACGACTGGTGCGCGGTCAACTACCGCCATGAGAGCGACGACTGGCTGATCCTGGTCAACGGCCGCGACAGGATGCACTACTGGGACGGCCGCAGCGCGGCTCTCGCGCCGGTGAACGTGACCATCGGGGGCGAGAGCGTGCTGTTCGAACGCCTCACGCTCATATATGAGCGGCTGTGGGGCGCGGTGACGGCCGGCGAACCCGACCGCGTCTACTGGAGCGAGGAATTCGCTCCGGACGACTGGGAGCTGAACGTCGACATCCCCGACACGGGCGGCGGCTTCATGGACGTGGCCACCTTCGACGGCGCACGCATCCGGGCCATCGTGGCCGCTTTCGACGAGGTGCTCATCTTCAAGGATCGCAGCATGCACCGCCTGAACGGCACTTACCCCGGCGATTTCAGCCTCACGCAGGTGTACGGTTCCGAGGGCACACTGGCCGCGCGCACCATCGTGCACACGGCCAGCCGCCTGTATTTCCTGGGCGGCGACGGGCTGTGCGTTTACGACGGCATGACGGTTTCCTCGCTTACGCACGCGGGAGACCGGCGTATGCAGAGCGTATTCGCCCGTGTCAACCAGCGGGCCGCGGCCGTCGCTTGCGCGGCGCTGTGGCGCGATGTGATCTACCTGGCGCTGCCGCTGGACGGCGCTTCGGAGAACACCCACGTCGTGCGCTATTCGCTCGCGGACGGCACGTGGGCGCTGCTGGGCATAAGGGGCGTAAAGGATTGGCTCGTGCGCCGCGAGGGCCAGCGCGAGGAACTGCTTTACCTGACCGCGGGCGGCCTCTTCCGCGTGGACGCGGGCCAAGGGGCGCTGCCCGGCGCGCACTGGACGACGCCCGCGTTGCCCGGCGGCGCGCTGCGGCGGCGCAGGCTGGGCCGCGTCGCCTTTTCGATAGAGGCGCAGGCGGCCGGCTCGGTCATACTTACGGCGGCCAGCGACCAGGGCCGCGTCACGCGCACCGCCGCCTTCCCGGCCGGCCACTCCGTGGTTCGCCAGCGGCTGAGGCTGCGCGGCCGCTGGCTGAGGCTGGTGATCGAATCCGGCGGCGACGCCATGTTCACCCTGCCGGACGGGATGGAGCTGGAAATCGAGGAGGAAAGCCCATGAACACGAGTGCCAGGCAGCGCGTGACGCTGAACAACCTTTCGGAGCCTCAGCAGCTGCGCGAGCTCAACCGCCAGTTGGAATGGGTATGGAGCCAGCTTATGGGCGGACTCACGAGCCGCTCGTTCTCCGAGGCTCTCAGGGAGGACATCGCGCGGCAGGCCGCCGACGACGCGGCGGAGCGTCTCCTGACGGGCTTTGCGGAAAAATACACGGGCAACGCGCGCGTCACGATCGGCGCGGG
>JAFZNN010000264.1 GCA_017550895.1 Clostridia bacterium | reverse complement strand
GTCTTATCCTGCTCCGCTTCCAGCGCGGAGCGATCGGCCTGCGCGGCTTCCAGCGCCGCCTCGAGCGCCTGCACTTTTTCATGCAGCGCCCCATTTTCCTCTTCCAGCGCCTGCGCGCGCGTTTCCGCTTCGGAAAGCGTCGCCTGCATCTGCGCGAGCGATGCTTCCGCCGCGGCGTCGGCAGCGCCGGCGTCCTCGACAGGCCCGCGCGCTTCCAGCTCGGCCTGCGACGCGCTCAGCTGCTTTTTCAGCGACAGGATCTCCGTCTGCAGCTGCTCAATATACTGCAGCACATCGGCTTTTTTGAAACCGCCGATCACAGATTTTTTCAACATTCCACTCATGATTCTCCTCCTCTGTTATGAGAACAGCAGCAGCGAATTCACATCCGAATCCACTTCGCTGCAAACGCCGTTGACATAGATGCACAGCGTGCCATCGTCGCGAATGAACGCCGCGCGATCGTCTTTCGCCTGAAAACTGGATACCACCACGTTCTCGGCGATCAGCGTTTCTTCGCCGTCGGCGCAAAGATAATAATCCGCCGTCGGATCGTTCGCCGCCGTATCATTCTTGATGGCATAGAGCTTCCCGTCGCCCGCAACCAGAAACGCGGACGCGGCGTTGGACAGCTTGGTGCTGCCCTGCGCGCTGAAGGCATAGACGTCGCCGGTCGTTTTGCCCACGTCGGTTTTCAGATAATAAACGCCGTCCCCGCTGCAGCGATAGCTGGAAACACCGGCGGCGATATCCCTGCGCGCGGTCGGCTTGAGATCCGCGCCGATGCCCGTGGCGTAGAGCGTGAGCTTGCCCGGTGTATTCTCGCGCACAAAGGCAAACAGCAGACTGCCGTCCTGCGCGAAGGAAAACGCGGTCTTGCTGCGGTCGTAGCCGGTCAGCGCCGTTTTTGCAGCGCCCTGCGCGCCGTAAGCGGCAAAGGCAAGGCCGTGCGTTTTGATGCTGTCGGCAACGATGGATTTGGCGTATTCCACCACCTCGTCCGCTGTGCTGCGCTCGGCCATGGCCGCAAGCGCGGACATATCGATCTCCGACGCCGTGACTTCCACGCTTTCATAAACGAGCATGGGCGTGCCCTGGGCTGCAACGGCGGAAATGCGGCTCGGATCGATGTTTTCCGCAATTTCATCCACAACGCCGTCATGATACACATAGGCGTTGAAGACCGGCGCTTTGAATTCGCCGCTGTCCACAAGCGCATCCAGCGCTTCGCGGATTTCATCGCGCTGCAGCTTCTCATTGTATTCCGCCAGCGCGGTATTATACTCATTATCCCAGCCGAGCCAGTAGAATAAGCCGCTGCCGCGCGGTTTGGTCACCGTTTTATCGTGCGCGGCATAGGGATCGGCGATCACATAGCTCCAGGATATATTCTCAACGGCGGAAGTGAAAAAGTACAGATTCCCGCCGGTATACTCTGCGTAAAGCGCGTCATAGAGATCATCACAAAGCAATTCGGGCTGCGCATCGCTATACAATAAATATAAGGCGCGTTTGCTCTGATTGGTCTCCTCGCGCGATTCATAAATCAGGTGCGGGCGATCAGCGGTTTCGCAGGGATACACCGCCTGCACATTACGCGCGATCTCCGACGCCTCGCCGTCCGCATAGCGATACAGAACCTTTGTATCCCCGTGCAGCTTGATGAACCAGAGCCCGTCGACGCCCTTCAGGGCATAGATGCTCTGCACATTCGTGGAAAAGGTTTCGATCTTATGCGCGTCCGGATCGCAGACACAGCCTGCATCCGCGCCGGACGCCGCATCGAATTTCAGATAATAGACCTTGCCGTCCTTCAGATCAAAGCCGCGGCGCACGCCGTAATCAACCAGCTTTGACTGCACGGAGCCGTTGCTGTCAGCATAGGCATAAAATAAATCATAGGAACCGTCCGCATAAGAGGAAGCCGTGTTATAAAACACACGGCCGGCGTCGGTATCCGCCTGAAAACCTTCGGCGGACGCGTCTGCAACCGT
>JAFZNN010000263.1 GCA_017550895.1 Clostridia bacterium | reverse complement strand
TCCGAAATCCGTCCCTGCGGCGATCCTGCCGTGCGGGGCGGATTCTTTTCGTTGACAGCGCCGAGAGAATCGGATATAATTGCTGTAAGAGAAAATGAAACGGAAGGGAAGAGAATCATGCATCCGAAGTATCCGCATCTGCTCTCACCGGCAAAGATCGGCAGCGTCACGCTGCGCAACCGCACGGTCATGGCGGCCATGGGCATGAGCCAGTCCGACAACGGCTTCGTCAATCAGGCGGTGCTCAATCATTATGCCGCGCGCGCAAACGGCGGCGTGGGCGCGATCGTTGTGGAGGTCACCTGCGTGGACACGCCGCTGGGTCTGAATACCAACGGCATGCTTGTGATCGACGACGACAAATATATCCCCGGCATGACGCAGCTCGCGTCGGTCATCCATCAGGGCGGCGCGGCCGCCTTCCTGCAGATTTCCCACACAGGACGCGGCGCAAGACGCGCGATCATCGGCGCGCAGCCGGTCGGCCCGAGCGCCGTGGCGATGCCCTATTCCTTCATGATGGGGCTGGGCAACGAAACGCCCCGCGCGCTGACCGTGGAGGAGATTCACGCGATCGAGGAGAAGTATGCGCAGGCGGCGCTGCGCGCGAAAAAAGCCGGCTTCGACGGCGTGGAGCTGCACTGCGTCGGCTATTACATGGGCCAGCAGTTTTTATCCTCCACGGCGAATATCCGCACGGATTCCTACGGCGGCAGCCGCAAAAACAGGATCCGGTTTCATCTGAATATCATCCGCCGCATCCGTGAACTCTGCGGCCCGGATTTTGCCGTCCTCGTCAAGCTCTCCGTGGTGGAGCAGGGGCCCGACGGCGGCATCTCGATCCCGGACGGGATCTATTACAGCAAGCAGCTGCAGGCGGCCGGCGTGGATGCGATCGAGGTGCTTGCGGGCAAATGGTCGAGCGAGGCCGGCAAGCGGGAAAAGCCGGAATCGGCCTATCCCGACTGCATGGCGGTCCCGCTTTGCAAGGTGGTCAGCGCCGGTCTGCGTCTGACCACGGGGAAGGCGCGCACCGTGCCGCTCATCGGCGGCGGCCGCGCACAGGATCCAGTGAAGGCGGAGCGCGCGATTGCCGACGGCAGCTGCGAATTCATCTTCATCGGCCACGGTCTGCTCGTACAGCCGGATCTGGTGAATCTGTTCGCCGCCGGGCGGGAGGATGAGATCCGCCCCTGCATCGGCTGCGGGCACTGCATTGATCAGCAGCTGCAGCACGGCGGCAAGGCGATCTGCTCCGGCAATGCCGTGCTCGCGCGGGGCGACAACGACGCAACGCTCCCGCCCGCGCAGGAAAAGAAGCATGTGGTCGTCATCGGCGGCGGCGTCGCCGGCGTTGAGGCTGCGCGCATCGCCGCGAAGCGCGGCCACACCGTGGATCTGTATGAAGCGGCAAACGAAATCGGCGGGCAGATCAATCTGGCGGACAAGCCGCCGTTTAAAGAGCATTTCAAGCTCCTGAAGCCCTACCTCGAGCGGCAGCTTGAAATCACGGGCGTCAACGTGCATCTCGGGCAGAAGGTCACCCCGGAGGCGGTGCTGGCCATGGGGGCGGACGCCATCGTCTGCGCGACCGGCGCGCAGCCCGTGCGGCTGAAGCTCAACGGCGCGGAGCGGGCGGTTTTCGCGAAGGACGTGCTGCGCGGCGCGCCGACCGGCAGGCATGTCGTGGTGATCGGGGGCGGCTCGACCGGCTGCGAAACCGCGGAGCTGCTCGGCAAGCAGGGAAAAAAGGTGACGGTGATCGAGCTGTCGGAAACGCTTGCCGCCAACACAGGAAAAACGGCGCAGACGATCCTGCTCGGCCATCTGAAGGGCCTGGGCGTGCGGCTGATGACTGGCGCGCGCGCGGAATCGATCACGGCCGACGCCGTGCAGTGCCGTACCGCCGCGGGCGACACGGTTGTCCTGCGCGCGGATACGGTGGTGCTGGCGGTCGGCGAACGGCCGGAGGCGTCGCTCTATGAGGCGCTGAAGGACGCGCACCCCGCGGTTTACAATATCGGCGATTCCAACGGCGGCGGCATTCTGCCGACGGCAGTCTATGAAGGCTACACCGTCGGCTGCAGCCTCTGAACCCGCAGCCGAAACAGAAAAAACAATGGCGCGTTGCAATCTCGCAGCGCGCCGGTTTTTATAGGCGTTAGATCATAGGAGTTATGTGTCAGGCTGTTCAGCAGCCGCGGTTTTCGCAAATACCAACGGCAACCGTAGGGCACGCATACATGCGTGCCGCAGAATTCAGCTCAAACCGCCGGCATCTTACCGGAATGCTTCTCTCTTTCAGGGCGCCGACTGCCGGTCTGTCGTTTTGCATTCGAAACTAAAAAATTACCATTCATAGCGCGAAAACTGTCGGCAACACTACTTTTGCAGCTGGAAAGCGGCGGTTTTGGATGCGAGTGCCTGCGCGGAAATGCCGAAGAGGATGCCGCAAAGAAGCGAAAAGCGTCTGCCGCCGACGGATCGGCTGCGAGTAACGCCGGAGCTTCTCCGCCTGTGCCGTTCTGCGGTCCCGTGCGGCGATGTTCCGCACGGAAAAAGGGGTGAAACGAAGTGAAGAGCAGCAACAACGCAGTGGTGCCGCAGGCCCGTGACGCGCTGGACAGATTCAAGATGGAAGCCGCCCGCGAGGTCGGCGTCAACCTGAAGCAGGGCTATAACGGCGACCTGACCTCCAAGGAAGCCGGCTCCGTCGGCGGCCAGATGGTCAAGAAGATGATCGAGGCGTATGAAAACGGGATGAAATAACGACGCAGCGTCGGACTGCGTGCGGCGGCGTTGAAATTCAGACGCTTTGCCGCCATCGCCTTCGGATCACGCGCTGACGCCGAACGGCGCCAACCGAACACCGATCAACCGGCAGCCTCCGTTTGCCTTCGGGCAGGCGGAGGCTCATTCCGTCTGCGCGGAAAAATGCGGCTGCGCCGGCAGATGATTCTTTACATTTGCAACAATCTATGCTATAATTAGATACAAGAAATACAGATGGGAGGGGATCGCAGATGAAACACTGCTTTCGGCGTTTGGCGGCAGGGCTGCTTTGCCTTCTTATGATCGTTTCCTGCGCTGCAATCGGCAGCGTGCTGCGGGTCTCCGCCATCACGCAGGCCGATGCGGCGGCCTGGGCCAAAGCGCAGGGAGAGCAGCGGGTCGCCTTCGATCTGGATGCGCATTACGGCTATCAATGCTCCGATCTTGTGACGGCCTATATGAATTATCTTGTGGACGGCAACGCCTATTCCGGCCGCTATCAGGTCTATGATGCGAAGGAATATCCGGATGTTGCCGCCGAGGAGCCCGACCGCTGGCTTGTGCTGCGCGGGTCGGATATGCTGCCGCAGCCGGGAGATATTTTCGTCTCCTCCGGACGGGATGAGGGCTTCGGGCACGCCGGCATCGTTGTCGGGCTGGCAGGGAAAAAATACAAGATTGTCGATCAGAATTCCTATCCGAAAATCGATTACGAAAAAGGGCAGCCGTGCTATCTGCATGACGTCAGCCTGACAAACGACTATGCGCTCAAGGCGCTGATCCGTTACCGGTTTGAGGTGCAGACCTTTACGCTGACCTATCAGGCGAACGGCGGAGAAAACGCGCCGGCCGCTCAGACCGGCAGCGGCACGGTGCGGCTTTCCGGCGCGGTGCCGACAAAAGAAGGTTATGAGTTCCTCGGCTGGGCGGAGAGCGCAGATGCTTCGTCCGCGCAGTATCAGCCCGGCGCGTCGGTCAATCTGATGGCGGATCTGACGCTCTTTGCGGTCTGGAAACAGCGTCAGCCGGTTACGCAGGAGGAAAACCCGACGGCAAACGCGGTGCTGCATGTGCGCGCCGACGCGACCGTGGAATACCGCGCGGATGTGACCCTGACCGCAACGGCGACCGGCGTGCCGAAGGGCTATGTGCTGGCGGTTTATGAAGGCGGCGTTCAGCGCGCGGTCGGCAGCAACGAAAGTGTCAGTTATCACATCGGCAGCATGACGCAGAGCAGGACGCTGACAGTCAGCGTCACGAATGCGGCGGGGGCCGTTCAGAAGGACGGCAGCGGTGCGGATCTGAGCAGGACGGCGGAGATCAAGGTATCCGGCAGCTTTTTCGCGCGCCTGATCGCTTTCTTCAAAGGACTGTTCGGACTGCTTCCGAAGGTGGAGATCCGGCCGTAATCCGTCGTTTTCAAAAACGCATTCCGCATGGAATTGCATCCGTATCCGAGTCAGCATGCCGCGTTTTGCGGCTCAAATAAATAAAAAAGAGAGGTCAGAAAAATGAAGAAAATCACCGTTTTGTTCGTCTGTCTTGCCCTTCTCGCAGCGAGCGTGACCTTATTTGCTGCGTGCGACAAACAGAAACCCGCAGAGGAACCGACAATCAGCGACACAGCGGAAGAAATCCCCGAAGAGATCCCCGATGCGATCGTCGGCGGCTGGGAAAACGACAAGTCTCCCGTGATCACCGAAGAATTCAGGCAGGTCTTTGAGAAGGCCGCGGCAAACCTGGACGGCGTCGACTACACGCCGATCGCGTATCTTTCAAGCCAGGTTGTTGCCGGCAAGAATCACCGTGTGCTGTGCAAAGCGGTCACGGTCGTTCCCGACGCAGTGCCTACCTATGCGATCGTTACGGTCTATGAGGATCTGACCGGCAACGCCGAGATCACCGATGTGGTCAGATGCGATGTGGAAGTGGGTCAGCCCGGTCTCGCCGGCGGCTGGAACGAGCCCGATTCGCCCGAGGTGACGGATGCGGCGAAGGATGCGCTGACAAAAGCATGCGAAACCCTGACCGGCGCGGAATACACGCCTGTTGCTCTGCTTGCCACGCAGGTCGTCGCGGGAACGAATTACCGGATTCTTTGCGAATCCAAGGCGACCGTGCCCGGCGCGCAGACGGAATATGTGATCGTCACCGTTTATGCGGATCTGCAGGGGAATGCGGAGATCACCGATACGGTGACCTTCGGCGCGGACGCGCAGGCCGAAGAAGCACCGGCTGAGGAAGTCGTGGAAGCGGAAACGTCCGAAGCAGCGGCCGAGATCGAATAAAGCAGCTCCGGCCGCAGACCGGCCGGAACGTTTGACGGCAGAATCCTTTGCCGTAAATCAAACAGCATGAAAAGCCGCACGCGGCATACTTGATGTATGTCCGTGCGGCTTTGACGCATTTATGGTACGGGTACGAACCTCTGCCGAACCGCAGCCGCCGCGCTGTGATCGGGGCGAAAGCGCTTTTTTGTGCTGCCGCCGCAGAAAAAACAGTTGAATCCCGGCAAAAATGCTGGTATAATAGGCAGGAATCTGCCGCAGTCTGCGGCAAGAATCCCGGGAGAACAAGGCAATGAGGATGAAGACCCTGCGCAGCACCTTCATCGGTGACCGCGCGTTTTATAAGCGGGTGCTGGCCGTGGCTGTGCCGATCATGGTGCAGACCGGCATCACGAATTTCGTGAGCCTGCTGGACAATATCATGGTCGGGCGCATCGGCACGGAGCAGATGAGCGGCGTGGCGATCGTGAACCAGCTGCTGTTTGTGTATTATCTTTGCGTGTTCGGCGGCTTTGCCGGCGCGGGCATTTTCACCGCGCAGTATTACGGCGCGCAGGACCATGCGGGCGTGCGCCACACCTTCCGCTACAAGCTCTGGATGGGCGCGCTCCTCTTTCTCGGCGCGCTGTTGATCTTCAGCGGCTTCGGCAGGCAGTTGATCGGGCTGTATCTGAACGGCAGCAGCGACGGCGGTGATCTGACGGCGGCGATGGGATATGCGTGCGATTATCTGCGGATCATTCTGTTCGGCCTGCCGGCGTTCACGATTGTGCAGGTGTATGCCAACACGCTGCGCGAATGCGGTGAAACCGTGGTGCCCATGCGTGCCGGACTGACGGCGGTCGCGGTGAATCTGACGCTGAATTATCTGCTGATTTACGGCAAACTCTGCTTCCCGGCGCTCGGCGTGCGCGGCGCGGCGATCGCAACGGTGGCCTCGCGGTTGACGGAAATGGCGGTCGTCGTGATCTGGACGCATCGGCATCCCGACCGCTGCCCCTATATCAAAGGTGTTTACCGGTCCGCGCGCGTGCCCCTGAAGCTGGTCAGAACCTTTTTCCTGACCGGTTCGCCCCTGCTGGTGAATGAAGCGCTCTGGTCGGCGGGCATGGCGATGCTCACGCAGTGCTATTCGCTGCGCGGCCTGAACGTCGTGGCCGGGCAGAACATCGCCAGCACGGTCAGCAACGTCTTCAACGTGGTGTTTTTCGCGATGGGCGACGCGATTGCCATCATCGTCGGGCAGCATCTGGGCGCGGGGCGTTACAAGGAGGCGCGGGAGGAGGACAACAAGATCATCGCCTTTGCCATCTGCGTCGCAACGCTCGTGGGCCTTGCGATTCTCGGCGCGGCGCCGTTCTTCCCGCAAATCTACAACACAACGCCGGAGGCGAGGCGGATCGCAACGCATTTTCTGATTGCGCAGGCGGCCTTTACGCCGCAGATCTGTCTGCTGCATACGACCTATTTCACCTTGCGTTCCGGCGGCAAGACGATCATCACCTTCCTGTTTGACAGCGTGTTCATGTGGGTGGTCAGCGTGCCGCTGGCCTTCGTGCTCAGCCGGTTCACCGCGCTCTACGTGATCTGGATTTTCGTCGCCCTGCAGATGGCGGACTGGATCAAATGCGCGATCGGCGTCGTGCTTGTGAAAAAAGGCGTCTGGATGAACAACATCGTGCAGCACGCCGGCGAATAGAAGAAAATCAAAACGGGTCTGCCCTGCAGACCCGTTCATTTTACTATTCAACGACCAGATAACCGACGGGGAAGGGTTCCACATCGGGCGTATCGGTCAGCGTTTTCAGCACCTGATAATAGGTAAAGGTGCAGGGACGTTTGCTGCGCGTTTCCCAGTCCCGCAGGGCGATCTCTCCCTTGAGCAGGGTAATCAGGTCGCCGTTCGCGTCGGCAAAGGACTGCGTGTGGCGCAGCTGCAGCGGCGGCAGCCGGAAGCATTCGGCGTATTCCGCGCGGGTCATGCCGGGCAGAAGCACGGTGCCGCAGTCATGATCCAGCAGCCAGAGCGCGAGCTTCTCCTTGAATTCCCGTTCGGTGAGGATCGGCGCGGTCATGCCAGTCCCAGCGCTTTGCAGCAATCCGCCACCGTGCGCTCCATCTCCGGCATGGCGCGTTCCATTTCAGCCACCAGCTTGAGCTGGGTGCGCGCGCGCACGAGATTGTGATCCGCATAGGCGGTTTTGAAATAGACGTCACCGTTCAGGTAGTCGCCCAGGAACCGCATGCCGCATTCGAGCGTCATGAGCTTTGCGGAGAACGGCAGGCAGTCGATCTCCTTTGCCGTCAGGCTGCGGCCGCAGGCGGAAAGATAGCCGTCGGCATAGGCGGCGAAATAGGGAAGCGAGAAGCGAACCTTTTCAAGATCGGGCTCGTCCTCCGCGGCAGTGCTTGCGCCGAAGCGGATGCTGTCGCCGAAATCATAGAGCGAGAGCCCGGGCATCACGGTATCCAGATCCACCACGCAGATCCCTTCGTCCGTTTCGTCGTCAAACATGACGTTGTTGAGCTTGGTGTCGTTGTGGGTCACGCGCAGCGGCAGCTCGCCGCGGTCGATCATGCCGACCAGCACGCCGCAGTCCGCCTCGCGGGCGCGGATAAAATCGATCTCCGCCTGCACGCTTTCCGCCCGACCGGCGCGGTCCTCCGCAACGGCGCGGGTGAAATCGGCAAAGCGGGAAACCGTGTTGTGAAAATTCGGGATGGTCTCGGTCAGGCTGTCGATGGGATAATCCGCAAGGAGCTCCTGAAAAGTGCCGAAGGCTTTCGCCGCGCGGCCGAACACCGCGGGATCCTCGACCGTCTGGTAAGAGTGCGCGCCCGTGATATAGTTGTAGCAGCGCCAGAAGCCGCCGTCCTTTGCGATATAATAAGGTTTGCCGTCTTTGGCGGGATAGACGAAGAGGCATTCCCGCTCCGGGTCGCCGCCGCGCGCAAGCACCGCCTTGCGCAGGTGCACGGTCACGCCCATCACGTTATCCATCAGCGCCTCGGGCTGCCGGAAAACATAGGTATTCAGCTGCTGAACGAGATAACTGCGCACGCCGCCGTCCGGCAGACGGAAGCGAAACACGAACGTGTCGTTGATATGGCCGTCGTTCAGCCGCGATTCTGATTCATAATCGCCCTCAAAGGTGAAGGCCGCAAGCAGCTCATTTACGAGCGCATCCATTTGAGTCAAAGTATTCACGCCTCTCTTTCAGTATCCGCTTGAAACGGTTGCAGTTCGATCCGCCCGAAGCAGGCGGGATTGTGGAAGCCGAGCGCCTCGCTGTCCATGGGGAAGCAGGCGCCGTAATGCGGCGCGGGGGAAAGATCCGCGCATTTATAGAAATTGCCGCGCAGGGTGCCCGCCGCCGTGTGATAATCCACGCCGAAAACGGCGGCAATCAGCGCGTCGGGCAGAAAGAGCTCGCAGCCCCACATGCCGTCCGACCGGAAGGCCCGGACCTCCGGCGCGCGCGGGGTCAGCTCCGTGAGGAAACGCCGTCCTTCCCGGACTGCGCCGACCTGGCAAAGAAACACGCCGGCCGGATTGACCTCGACGTTGATGTAGCGCGGATCCCCTGCCACGGGGGCGAGAAACAGCTCCAGGCAGCTGTCGGTCCAGACGGGGCCGTCCCGCTGCGTCACTTCGCAGCGCAGGGGAGATTCGTCGCTTTGCAGCCGCGCAAACAGGCCGACGCCGGCGACGCCCCAGAGCTGCGCCGTGCTGTGCGGACGGGCATAGCCGGGCTGCTCCCAGTGGAAATGATCAATCGCAGCGCGGGGAACGGCGTCCGGGCATACCCGGCTGCGGTCGGCAAACAGCGGTGCGGAATAAACAGCGTCTTTCATAGTGAAACAAGAACACCGGAGCGCTCGCACGCCCCGGTGCAGGGAACAGGTTTACATGGCTTCCAGAATCGTCATGGTGTCGCGGGCGATCACAAGCTCTTCATCGGTCGGAATGACGAACATGCGCAGTTTGGAGCCGGGCACGGAAATCTCGACTTCCTTGCCGCGCAGATGGTTCTTTTCCTCATCGATCTCTGTGCCGAGGAAGCGCAGATTCTCCGCCACGCGGGTACGGTACTGCGGATTGTTTTCGCCGATGCCGCCGGTGAAGACGACCGCGTCGATGCCGCCCATGGCAGCCGCAAAGCCGCCGATATACTTGACGAGCTGATGGCAGAGCATGGATTCTACGAGCTTGGCCATCGGGTCGCCTTCCTTGGCGCGGCCTTCGATCGTGCGGTTGTCGCTCGTGCCGGCGATGCCGAGCATGCCGCTCTTCTTATTCATCAGCGCGTCCATCTCAGCGGGGGTCAGGTTGCGCGACTGCATGATCGTGGTCACGATCGCCGGGTCGATGGAGCCGCAGCGGGTGCCCATGATGATGCCCTCGAGCGGGGTCAGGCCCATGGTGGTGTCGTAGCATTTGCCGTCCTTGACCGCGCTGATGGAGGAGCCGTTGCCCAGGTGGCAGGTGACGATCTTCGTGCCCTCCGCCTTGCCGCCGAGCAGCTCGATGCAGCGGCCGGCCACATAGCGGTGGCTCGTGCCGTGGAAGCCGTAGCGGCGGATGCCGTCCTTCTCATAGAATTCATACGGCAGAGCGTACATATAGGCATAATCGGGCATGGTCTGATGGAAGCCGGTGTCGAACACGGCCACCTGCGGCACGTCCATGATCTTTTCGCAGGCCTCGATGCCCTTGAGGTTGGCGGGGTTGTGGAGCGGGCCGAATTTGAAGCATTCGCGGATCGCGTTCTTGACCGCATCGGTCACGAGCACGGAGGCCGAGAACTTTTCGCCGCCGTGCAGCACGCGATGGCCGACCGCGCCGATCTCATCCGTGGATGCGATCACGCCGTGGTCGGGGCTCACAAGCGTTTCCAGCACCAGCTTGATCGCCGCGCCGTGATCCGCCATCAGATGCGCCGTTTTGATGTTTTTCGATTCATCTGCCGGCACCTTGTGCGTAAATGCGGCGTTGTCGTCGCCGATTTGCTCGCAGATGCCCTTTGCAAGCAGCGTTTCGTTTTCCATATCAATCAGCTGATACTTGAGGGAAGAGCTGCCGCAGTTGATTACCAGAATTTTCATGTTGCATCATCTCCGATTTTTTACTTGATTTCATACAGTATCTAGTATATTATATACGCAACGGAAGATTTTTTCAAGTGGTTTGTTTCAGGAAACGCCGATTTGTTCAAAATCGGTCGGAAGGAGTGGAAAAATGAGAGCGGCCGGGCTGATTGCGGAGTTCAATCCTTTTCACAGCGGGCATGCGCGCCTGATCGCGCAGATGCGCGCGTCCGGCGCGGATTGCGTGGTCGCCGTCATGAGCGGCAATTTTGTGCAGCGGGGCGAGCCTGCGATCCTCAGCGACCGGCGGCGCGCGGAAACGGCGCTGCGCTGCGGTGTCGATCTGGTGCTGCAGCTGCCGGTGCCGTATGCGCTTGCGGGGGCGCAGCGCTTTGCCCGGGCGGGTGTGACGATGCTCGCGGCGCTCGGCTGCGCGGAAACGCTCTGGTTCGGCAGTGAATGCGGCGATCTGGCGCTGCTGCAGCGTGCGGCGGCGCTCACGGCGCAGGAAACGATGCAGCCGGCGCTGCGCGCGGGGCTGGATCGCGGGCTGTCCTTTGCGGCCGCGCGGGAAGCGGCGGTGCGCAGCATCGATCCGGCAGCGGCCGACGTGCTGCAAAGCCCGAATAATAACCTTGCGGTGGAATACCTGCACGCGCTGGCGGAAACCGGCGGCGTCATGACGCCGCACACGGTCAAACGAACCGGCGCCGCCCACGACGCGCCCGTGCCTGCGGCGGGGGAGGCGAGCGCTTCGGCGATCCGGGCGCTGCTTGCAGAGGGGCAGGATTGGCAGCGCTATCTGCCCGCGGAAGCCGCCGCGGTGCTGTCGGCTGCGATCGCGGCCGGAGAAGCGCCTGTGCTGCCATGCGCGTTTGACGGGATTGCGCTCGCGGCGCTGCGCCTTGCGCCGGAATTGACGGCACAAGCCCCGGACCGCTCCGAGGGCGTCGAACGCCGGTTGATCAGCGCAGCGCAGACGGCGACCTCCATCGACGCGCTGCTGACCGCGGCCAAAACAAAACGCTATCCGCTCGCGCGGCTGCGCCGCCTGCTCTGGACGTCGCTGATCGGCGTCACGGAAGCGGACGCCGCCTGCCCGGTGCAGTATCTCCGCCCGCTGGGCTTCACGCCCGCCGGCGCGGCGCTGCTCGCCGAAGTGCGCGGCAAAACGGCGCTCCCGCTGCTGGCAAAGCCCGCGGATCTGCCTGCCCTGGCGCCGCAGGCGCAGCGGCAGTTTGCCCTGGAATGCCGGGCGGGGGATCTCTATGCGCTCGGGCAGCCGGTTCCCGGCCCCGCCGGCGCGCAGAAGCAGATGACGCCGCTGACGATCAAATAAAAAGAAAAAAGGGGCTGTTGCATTTAGATGAAAACGGCGTTTTCTTCGACCGAAGGCTGTACAAAGGTACGCCGAGGGAGAAAAAACGTCGAGTCAAAGCAGAAAGCCCCTCCGCTTTTGTTCTAATGCAGAAAGAAACAGTGCTTGCACCACGGAATCGTTTGTGATGCAAGCACTTCTTCTTTGGTTGCTTTGACGCTTTTCGCTAAATGCGGCATTGCTCATTTTATTTCACAGACCGCACAGATATAATCAGGCCCTGCGGGATGGAACCGGCAGACGGCCGCAGGATCCGAACAGGCGACCGCGCCGTCTGCGCCGACGGAGAACGCGATCTCCTGCTCGCGCCCCATGAGGCCCGTGCCGATGCATTTGAAATAGGCCTCCTTCAGCGTCCAGATCTGCAGAAACCGCCGCGGGTCGTCGCCGATATACTCCACCTCCGCCGGTACGGCGATGCGGCGGGCGGCGTCGAGCCGCACCGGGCGCAGACGCTCGAGATCCACGCCGATTTCATGGGCGGAGGCCGCCATGACCACCAGATCGCCGCTGTGGCTCAGGCTGAATCGCAGCGGCGTGTCGGGGCAGAACGGCTTGCCGGCCGGGGTGCGCAGGATCGAAAGCGCGCTGCGCGCCTTCCCGCTTTCCGCGGCGAGCACGTCGCGGCAGAGCGCGGCGGCGGCGATGCGCTGATTGCGGTGCCCCGCGTGCCCGCAGGCCAGCAGTTCGGCCTGCAGCGCGGGCGGCAGCGTCTGCAGCGCGGGTTCCGGCGCGCAGACGGAAACCCGACGAAAAAAGATCAACATGCGGATTCCTCACAGTTTTCACAGGATTCTGAACTAATTTTACAGGATTCTCTGTTATTTTGCAAGGGATTTCCACTTGAAAACGACGGGAAAATATGATAAAATAAATTAATTCTGTAAATCAATGGCTTTTTTTGTAAAGCGTTCGCCGAATACGGCGAAGAACGGGGGACGATCCAATGAGCGAACAGATTCACGCGCAAGTGATGTATGACATTCCGGATTATCAGACGCTGAAAGAGATCATCGTGGTCGGCACACAGCGCGGCGGCGACAAGCTGATGTATAAGTTTCTGGATAAGAACAAACAGGAAGCCAGCCTGAATTATAATCAGACCTGGCGGCTGATCTGCGGCCTGGGCGCATATTTTTACAAGCTCGGCCTGAACGGCGGCAAGAAGATCGCCATCATCGGCGAAAACCGCATCGAATGGATGCTGGCCTACTATGCGACGCTTGTGGGCGCGAACATCTCCGTACCGATGGATTGCCACCTGCCGACCGAGGATCTGGCCGACCAGTTGATCCGCTGCGACTGCGACGCGCTGGTTTACACCGCGAAGTATGACGACGCGGTGGCGGAATTCAAAGCGGATCCCGCCATGCCCGTGCGCGTCTATCTGCGCATGGAGGATTTTGACGATTATTATGCGGAGGGCTTTGCCATCGTTGACAGCGGCGATACGACCTTCCAGGACGCCGAGGTCAAAAAGGACGACCTTGCCTGCATCGTTTACACCTCCGGCACCACCGGCAAGAGCAAGGGCGTCATGCTTTCGCATTACAATATCGCGAGCCAGTGCGTGGCCTCCTGCCGCGTGCTCACCGGCGGCCATGCGATCGGCTTCCTGCCGCTGAACCACACCTTTGCATGGGTCAGCGCCCTGTTTGCGACCTATATCGTGCAGGAGTGGGGCTATCTCTGCGACAGCCTGAAAGACATTGCGGGCGATCTCAAGAAGTATCAGCCCTATAACTTCGCCGCGGTGCCGCTGGTACTGGATACGATTTATGACCGCATCTGGCGCACGGCGCGCAAGATGGGCAGCGAAAAGAAGCTGCAGACCGGTCTGAAGATCAGCAATTTCCTCATGAAGCTCGGCATCGACAAGCGCCGCAAGATCTTCAAGCAGATCATCGACAATCTCGGCGGCAACCTGAGCATGATCATCTGCGGCGGCGCGAACCTCGACCCCAAGTATGAAAAGGGCCTTTATGATCTGGGCATTCTGGTCGTCAACGGCTACGGCACCACTGAGTGCTCCCCGGGCGTGACCTGCAACACCCCCGCGAACCACAAATTCGGCAGCGTCGGCCGTCCGCTCGGCTGCTGCGATATCAAGATCCACGAGCCGGATGAGGACGGCGTGGGCGAAATCTTCGTCAAGGGCGTCAACGTGATGCAGGGTTATTACGGCGAGCCGGAGGCGACGGCTGCGGCCTTCGACGGCGAATGGTACAAGACCGGCGACTACGGCCGCATTGATGAGGACGGCTATCTGTTCATCGTCGGGCGCAAAAAGAATCTGATCGTGCTCTCCAACGGCAAGAATGTCTCGCCCGAGGAGCTCGAGGACAAGCTCTCCTGCATCGATTATGTCAAGGAAGTGCTCGTTTACGAGGAGGACGAAAAGATCGTGGCGGAGTTCTTCCTCAACGAGGAGGATTATCCCGATGCGCGCAGCCGCATCAAAAACGACGTCAACGAGTTCAACCGCAAGATGCCGATCTTCAAGAATATCGCCAAGGTCAAGGTGCGCGATGATGAATTCCCCAAGACCACGACGATGAAGATCGTGCGCAAGTATAACGATTGATCATCAACAATAAAAAGAGCGAGGGAGCTCCCATCGGGAACCCCCTCGCTTTTCTTATACGCCCGTATCCCGCAGCCGCCGCACGACGGCGGCGACCGGCAGGCCGACGATATTGAAATAATCGCCTTCGATGCGCTCCACCAGCGTGCAGCCGCGCCCCTGGATGCCGTAGGCGCCGGCCTTGTCCATCGGCTCGCCGGTGGCGACGTAGGCGTCGATCTCCGCGTCGCTCAACGGATAAAAGGTGACCCGGCTCTCCGCAAAGAAGGTTTCCGCTTCGCCGTCGCGCACGATGCACACGCCGGTGATGACCGTGTGCGTCTTGCCGGAGAGTCGGCGCAGCATTGCCTTTGCTTGGGCGGCGTCATGCGGTTTGCCGAGCACGGCGTCGCCGTCCACCACGATCGTGTCCGCGCCGAGCACAGTGTCTGCTGGATGTGTTTTCGCTACGGCGCGCGCTTTTTTCTCCGCGGTCAGCATGGCGGCCTGCGCCGGCGGCGTGCCAGCGGGCACGGATTCATCCGCGTTGGAAACGCAGACCGTGAAGTCGACGCCGGCCAGCGCGAGCAGCTCCCGGCGGCGCGGAGATGCGGATGCAAGCAGCAGCGCCATCAGATCCGCCTCCCGAAGTTGCCCGTGCGCAGCAGCTCCGCCACGCGCAGCACCAGCGTCTGGGTTTTGCCGTCGCGCAATTCGCCGTTCATCACGCGCCGGACGGCTTCGTCGATCGGCAGTTTGAGCACCTCGAGATATTCGTCCTCATCCGGGTGCATCTGCGTTTTGGTCAGGGTTTTTGCAAGATACAGATGAATGATCTCGCCGCAGTAGCCGGGCGAGGGGTAGAATTTGCCCAGGTCATAGTATTCCGCCGCAATGCAGCCGGTTTCCTCCTCCAGCTCCCGTTTGCCGGCCAAGAGCGGATCCTCGCCCGTTTCCAGCTTGCCGGCGGGAAGCTCGAGCAGGATTTCGCCGTAGGGATAGCGGAACTGCCGCACGAACAGCAGCTCGTTTTCCGCCGTCAGCGCCGCGACGCAGACGCCGCCGTTGTGCTCCACGACCTCGCGGAAGCAGGGATTGCCGTTCGGCAGCAGCGCGTCGTCGCAGCGGACCTTGATGATTCTGCCTTCATAGACGTAGTTTTTTGCAACCGTGGTTTCTTCCAGTTTCATGACAGCCTCCGAAACAGATGAATTTGCAGGTGCATAGAATGACACGGGGGGATGCATATGGATTATATCACAAAACCGCAGGCGATGACAACGGAAAATCAAAGAAAACTCATTTTTTCTTTGCAGACGGCCTATCCCGCGCTGCAGGTGCGCACGGTCGGACGCTCGCTCTGCGGCCGGCCGATCTATGCGCTGGAGATCGGCAGAAGCGCCGATCCGCTGCTGATCGCCGCGGGGACGCACGGGCAGGAGTGGCTGACCTGCCTGCTCGCGCTGCGTTTTGCCGAAGCGCTGCTGCGGGCGCAGGCGGAGAACCGGCTGCTCTGGCTGGCCGAGGGCCGAAGCGTCACGCGGTCGGTGATCATCGTTCCCTGCGTCAATCCGGACGGCGTGGAGATTGCGCTGCGCGGGCCGGCGGCCGCCGGGGATTACGCGGCGCTGGTCGCGTCGCTCCTTGCGGACAGCGATGCGGATTGGAACGCCAACGCCCGCGGCGTGGATATCAATCATAATTTCGACGCGGACTGGGAGAAGCTGCGACAGCTGGAGATCGCAAGCGGAATCACCGGCCCCGCGCCGCGCCGATACGGCGGGGAAGCGCCGGAGAGCGAGCCGGAAACGCAGACGCTCACCGCGCTTTGCAGGGCGCGGCTGCCGCGCATGGCGATCGCGCTGCACAGCCAGGGGCGGGAGATCTACTGGCGCTACGGCGAAATCCAGCCGCCGGACAGCCGGGTGCTCGCGGAGCTGTTCTCTGCCGCGAGCGGTTACAGGCTCAGCGATAACGCGGGCCTCGCGTCCTACGGCGGGTTCAAGGATTGGTTCATAGCCGCGTTCAACAGGCCCGGCTTCACCGTCGAGATCGGGGAGGGGACCAATCCGCTGCCGCTGACGGATTTCCCGCAGATCTGGGCGGAAACGCTGCCGCTGCTGACGCTGGCGGCGCTGTTATGAAATGAAAACGCGGCCGGTCACGAGGATTCGGACCGGCCGCAGCGTCTGATTCGGTTTATACGCCGGAGTAGGCGGAAAAGCCGCCGTCCACCGGCAGGATCACGCCGGTGATAAAGCCGGACTGTGTTTCGTCGCAGAGGAAGAGCAGCGCGCCGGTCAGATCGGCGGGCACGCCGAAGCGGCGCAGCGGGGTGTGGGAAATGATCTTATTCGACCGCGCGGTCAGGGAGCCGTCCGCGTTGTAAAGCAGCGTCTTGTTCTGATTCGTCGAGAAGAAGCCGGGCGCGATCGCGTTCACGCGAATGCCCACGTCGGCAAAATGCACGGCCAGCCACTGCGTGAAGTTGGAAACGCCGGCCTTTGCCGCCGAATAGGCGGGGATCTTCGTCAGCGGGGTGAAGGCGTTCATCGAGGAAATGTTGAGGATCGTGCTGCTTTTCTTGTTGACCATATCCTTGGCAAAGCACTGCGTGGTCAGAAGCGTGCCGAGAATATTGAGATTAAAGACAAACTGGATGCCGCTCGGATCCAGGTCGAAGAAGGTCTTCACGTCTTCCGCCGCCGCTTCCAGGTCGCCGGGCTCGTAGGCTTCCTTGGTCGTCGTACCCTTGGGGCTGTTGCCGCCCGCGCCGTTGATCAGGATATCGCAGGTGCCGAACGCCGCGTTGACGCGCTGCCGCGCCGCTTCAAGGCTTTCCGCCTCCAGCACGTTGACGCCGACGGCGATCGCGCAGCTGCCCGCCGCGCTGATCTCATCCGCGACGGCCTGCGCCGCCTCCTCGCGCAGATCGAGGATGGCAACCTTTGCGCCCTGCGCGGCGAGATCCTTGGCAAAGCCGCCGCAGAGCACGCCGCCGCCGCCCGTGATGACGGCAACTTTATCTTTCAGGTTTTCATACTTCATAGCAATACTTCCTTTCCTTCGGTTTCGCCGCGGGCCGACTGATAGCAGGCCGCAACGATTGCGCTGGCCTTGCCGCCCTCCGCCGCATCGATCGGGAAGGGTCTGCCTGCCGCAAGATGGTCATAGAAATCCCGGATCAGCGCCGTATGGCCGCCGCCCCAGTACTGCTTGCCGAGCACTTCGGCAGGCGGATCGACGGGCAGCCTGACCGGGGTGCCGTCCGCCGCGAGCCGGAAGAGCAAATCCCCGCCCTCCAGACGGAACACGGCGTTTTCGCAATGCACCTCGATGAGCACGCGGGCGTCCTCGCCGTAGGCCGTGGTTGCATAAAGGAGCGCGACGCCGCCGTTTTGCAGTTTCATGCGCAGCGCAGCCGTATCCTCCACCTCAATCACGCCTTGCAGATGGTCGTTGAAAATGTGGCCGGTGACGGCGCTGCAGCCGCCGCCGAGATGCTGGATCAGATCGACCGTGTGGATCGCCTGATTGATCAGCACGCCGCCGCATTCCAGCGCGCGGGTGCCGTGCCAGTCGTCGGAATAATAGTCCCTGCCGCGGTTCCAGGTCACGAAAGCGCGGATGGCGCTGACGGGACCGGTTTCCGGCAGCGCAAGCGCCGCGACGAGCGCCTGCACGGCAGGGTTATAGCGGTTCTGAAAGCAGACGCCGACCTGGCGGCCGCTCTCCCGCTGCGCGCGGATCAGCGCGTCGATCTCCGCCGGCGACGTGGCGCAGGGTTTTTCCGTGAGCACATGGATGCCGCGCTGCAGTGCGGCGAGCGCCATGGGCGTGTGCAGAGCGTGCGGGGTGCAGATATGCACGCAGTCCGGCTTTTCCGCATCCAGCAGGGTCAGATAGTCCCGGTAGGCCCGCGCGCCGCAGGCAGCGGCAGCGGCCTGCGCACGATCCGGTTTGATATCGGCAACGGCGACGATCTCCACGCCGTCCATGGCGGAAAGCACGGCGCGATGCACATGGGAAATCCCGCCGCAGCCGATGATAGCGGTTTTCATGTCGATTCCTCCTGCCGGTTCAGAACGTGGAGGACATATCCCCCTGTACGGCTTCCTTGACATTCGCCTTTTCCGCGTGACCGGCCGCAATCTTTTTCTGCAGCTCGGCGTAGTAAAGCTCCTCATCCACGGGCAGCGCCACGGGGCGGCCGAGCCAGGAGGAGAGGTGCGCGGCGTTCGAGATGGAAAGACCGCGAATGCCCTCTTCGCCGTTGGCTACCAGCGGCGTGCCGTGAAGCAGACCGTCGGTGAAGCGGTTGAACACTTCGGCGTGCTGCTCGTTGCGCCCGTCTGTTTCCACGTCGATCCAGTCGCCCTCAAGCGCATGGAACCCGCTTTCGCAGGTCCGCGTGTGCTCGGAGGTCAGGCCGCGGAGCTTATAAAGACGGAGCTTGTCGTTTTCGCACACGAGCTTGCCGCCGTCCAGGGTGATTTCAAAGCGGTTGGTGCCCGGGCAGTCGCCCGTGGAGGTGATGAAGGTGCCGGTGGCGCCGTTGGCGTATTCCACGTAGATCGTCACGTCGTCCTCGACCTCGATGTCGTGCCACTTGCCCTCATGGCAGAAGGCCTGCACCTTGACCGGCAGACCGCAGATCCACTGCCAGAGATCAAGATTGTGCGGGCACTGGTTGAGCAGCACGCCGCCGCCTTCTCCGGCCCAGGTGGCGCGCCATCCGCCGGAATTGTAATAAGCCTGCGTGCGGTACCAGTCGGTGATGATCCAGCTCACGCGGCGGATCTCGCCGAGCTCGCCGCTCTGCACCAGCTCGCGCATCTTGCGATAGACGCAGTTCGTGCGCTGGTTATACATAATGCCGAACAGCTTGCCGCTGGCCGCGGCGGCCTCGTTCATCTCACGCACCTGCTTCGTATAGACGCCGGCAGGCTTCTCCGTGAGCACGTTCAGACCTTTGGAGAATGCATAAGACGCGATCGGGGGATGCGCATAGTGCGGCGTCGCGATCAGCACGACGTCCACGGTGCCGCTGTCGATCAGCGCCTCGGCGGTGTCGTAAACCTCGATTTCAGGCAGGATTTCCTTCGCCGCCGTCAGCCGGGCAGGGTTGATATCCGCAGCGGCAACGATCCGCGCCTGCGCATGCTTGCCCGCGCGGTGCAGCTGCAAATGCGATGAACCCATATTGCCCACGCCGATCACGCCGTAGCGCACGGGATGAATCTGCGTGTCGATCATTTCATGCAGCGCGCCGCAGGCCGCCGCAAAGGAAGCGGCGTTGTCGGGATAAACATATTTCTGGCTGACCTCCAGCGCCTTGCCGTTGCTCGCTTCGAGCGCGGCCAGGCCGTCGAAAACGCGCAGATGCGGCTCCACGGAGAGCACGAACGCGCCCTTGCGCTGATCGAGCATCTGCAGGATCTCTTTCAGATGGCCGTCGCCGCAGCCGGCGGGCACAACGGTGTTGTCCGCCGCGATGGCGTCCTTGATATGCATATAGGTGACGCGGTCGCAGAGCTGTTTGAAGCCTTCCAGGGTGTCGCAGCCGCTCAGAATGTAGTTCGCCGGGTCAAAGATGCAGCCGAGCCGGTCGCCGAAAAAGTCCGCGATCTCCACGCAGCGTTCGGTAATGTCGCCGTAGATGCCGCGTTCATTCTCATGGCAGCAGAGCACGCCGTTTTCGTTTGCGTAATCCGCCATGGCGGAAAGTCGGGCAAACACCTCGTCGCGATAGGCGGCGTGGTCTTCGCCGTTTCTGAAATAGAAGCTGAAAATGCGGATGTACGGCGCGCCGAGCACCTTGGCCACCGCGACGGTATTTTTGAATGCCTCAAAATGCGGCGCGAAGGGGTCGGTGATTTCGATCTTGCCGTAGAAGGAGCCGATGGAGGAAACCCGGATGCCGGCGGCGTCGAGCGTTTCCTTCAGCGCCTCGGCCTCGGCGACGGTGAAATCGGAGATGTTTTTGCCGTTGACGTTGCGCAGCTCGATCGCGCCGATGCCGTTTTGCTTACAGGCGGCGATCTGCGCCTGCATATCGGCGGACGCTTCGTCCGCAAATGCGGAATAAAGGAAATAAGCCATAAACAATACCTCCTGAATGGATTCACTTCATTGTACCATCTTTTTGAAAGAATGCAAGCGGATTCCGGGAGATTTTATTAAATAAATAAAAAAATCCCGCCGCAGCGGGAAGCCTGCACGAAAAACCGCGAAAAAACGGCACAGAAAAAACCGAAGGGGCTTTCATTTCTGAAAGCCCCTAATCCGGTTTGAAAAAATTGAAAGGATGGTAAAAACTGTCGCCGCGGTCGCACTTCCGCTGCGCCAGTGGAAGATTTCTGTTTGGTACGACTTTATTATAACCGCAGCGCCGGAAAAAAACTACCTATATTTCGTTACAATCCAATTACAAAACGATTACAAAAGCGCCGGAAAAGTTACAATTTGTAATCTTTTCGGCAATTGACCGCTGATTTCGGCGGTTCAGCAGCGCTCCGAGGGCATATCCGGCGAAGGAACCGCATACACTGCAGCGAGGAAAAGAGGCGAGCAAAAAAGGATGAAACAAAACCAGACAGGCGCCCGCAGCCGCGCGCCGGCAGTGATGGCAGCGGTGCTGCTTTTGCTTGCGGCGGTGCTGTGCGTGGCCATGGCCGGCATCCCGCTGACCGTCGCGGCGCTGATGTTTGAGCGGGCGCTGCCGGCGGCGCAGAATGCGCAGCCCCGGACGACCGCCGCGCAGACGGTAAGCGCACCGGCGCCGGAACCGACAAACGCCGCAACCGCGTCGCTGACGGAAACGCCGGCGGATCTGCTTGCTTTGGCTGAAAAATATGCCGAACTGCTCGGCGACGGCAGCGGCGGCAAGGTCAAGCCCGTCAATTACGGCAAAAAAGGAGCGACGGATATTCTGGGCAGCGTGATGATCAAGAATACGACGGAAACCAAGCATCCGGATTTCGCGGCGCTGCTGCAGCAGAAGCCGGCGCTGGAGATCGATCCGTCACAGCCGGCGGTGCTGATCTTTCACAGCCATACGTCCGAATCGTATGCGATCGTTGACAGGGATTGCTATGATCCCGGCTTTACGGCGCACAGCAACGATCCGGCGGTCAATGTGGTGCGCGTCGGCGACGAAATCGCGCATTATCTGGAGAACGCGGGGTATACTGTAATACATGACACGGAGATTCACGATACGGATTACACCGGAGCTTACCCGCATTCGCGCAAAACGCTGGAGCAGTATCTCAAGCAGTATCCGCAGCTGCAGATTCTGCTGGATATCCATCGGGATTCCATCGATCTGGACGACGGAACGAAGATGCGCCCCGTGGCGACGGTCAACGGCAAGCAGGCCGCCCAGCTCATGATTATTGCGGGCGCGCAGGAGGGCAAGGTCACGGAGTTTCCGCACTGGGAATCGAATCTGTGCTTTGCGCTGCACCTGCAGAAGCAGCTGGCCGAAGCCGATCCGGGGCTGATGCGTCCGCTTCTGTTTTCGCAGCGGAAATACAATATGGATCTCACGCGCTGCAGCCTGCTCATCGAGGTGGGCAGCGAGGGCAACACGCTCGAGGAGGCCTGCTATTCCGGCCGGCTTCTGGCCGCGGCGCTCGCGGAGATGCTGGAGGACTATAAAAAGTGAAACGGTATTTTGCTTTCAGCGCGGCGATGCTGATCCTGATCGCGGCGCTCGGCGGCGGCGTGCAGACCGCCCAGCGCTCCCGCTATGTCGCCTATGGCGCGGACAGCGTGGCGCAGGCCTTTGCCCCGGCCTCGGAAAAGCCGCTGCTGCCGGACTGGATGAAAACGGCGGCGGGGCTGACCCCGCCGCCGTTCGGCAATCTTTATTGGTTGGCGCGCGCTTTAGCTGAGAAACTCCGCGATATGCGGGAAGACGTAGATCTGGAATTCCCCGAGGTCATACGTTTCGGTTGCGGCATCGAGCAGGCCCGTGCCCTCGAGCATGGCGGTTTCCGCCGTGTCGAGCAGCAGGAAGTAGCGGTCAACGCCGGGCGCCTCCTGGAACCAGCTGCGTTCTGTCTGGTAATAATAGGGTAAAACGGCGCCGTCCTGAATCTGAACGCTTGCGATGCGGATGTCGGAATCGGTCAGCACCGTGATCGACTGCGCGTTCCAGAAGGTGGCGTAGCCGAGCTTGAGATCATAGGCCTCCAGCGCGGCGATGCGATCGGCCTTCTGGTTTTCGGCCGCGCCGTTCTTCGGCATGGCGAGAATGTTCTGCAGGGAGAGCGTGCTCATCACAAGGCACAGGATGACGCCGAGCGCCGCAAAGCGCCTGGCGACCGGATGCGGACGCATCACCTGCAGGCAGGCCATGCAGACCAGCAGGCCGGTGCAGATCAGCGGGCTGAGCCGCCAGTTGGCGGCGGAAAGCAGGCCGCAGACATAGCCGAAAAAGATCACGGCAAACAGGCCGAAATGCGCCGCGATCAGCAGCCGGGCCGGGCGGGCGAAGCGCTTGAGCAGAAACAGCGCTGCAAACGGTCCGCCGGCAATCAGCGCGGCAAAGGCCAGACGCACGAGGCTCAGCAGCGAGCCGACGGAAAACATCGGCTCAAACGGTTCAAATTTCGCGCCGAACAGGAGCATCCACTGCGTCGGGAACTTGAACAGATTCTCCAGCCATTCAGCCGGATCGGAATAAGAAGAATACGCCGCGGCGTAGCCGGACTGCATCCGGGTGCTCAGTTGGGAGAGCAGCAGCAGACCGATCAGCGCCGAAAGCACCACCGCGCCGCAGTAGAACAGGCGCGGTTTGTTTTCTTTGGAGAAAAGCTTGCCCGGGGAGCAGAAGATATCCAGCGCGGCGGCAAACAGCACGGGAAACACGCCGGTGGCAAGGATCTGCATGCCGTCCAGCGCCGCAAGCGCGGTGAAAACGCAGGCGCAGATCCAAAGCATGAGCTGCCGCCCGCGCAGCAGCTCCGTTCCGGCCGCCGTGCAGCGCAGATACAGCGAGAGCAGCACGCAGAGTACGGCGACGCAGATGCTGTAATAGATCACGTGCTCATAAAAGATCTCGCGCAGCTTGCCGGAGGCGGCGAGCGTCATCGCCAGCGTGCCGATCGACAGGAGCGAAAGCGGCAGGCTGAATTTCAGACTGCGGCAGAGCAGCCAGACGGCAAGGAAAAACAGGAGGGTAAACAGCACCATCCCGATGTGGTGCGCGGTCATGCCCACGCCGAAGATCGCAACGAAGGGGATCATCAGCATCACGCCGCCGAAGGGCAGCATCGCAGCATAGCTGAAATCCGGGTTGAACAGCGCCTTTGCGTCCACGCTGGCCTTGGCCCAGAGCAGCGTATCCGTGCAGTCGGAGTGAAAGTATGCCTGCGACGGATAAATAATGTAATAAAAAACGGCAATCAGCGCGCCCAGCGCAAAGAGCCCTGCCGCCGCGGTGCACAGCCGCTTGCCCCAGCGCTGCAGATCGGGCGGCGCGTAATTATTTTTTGTCTGTTTCATGGTATTCCGCCTCGGTGTTCACCGACCACAGATTTGCTTTCTCCGTGCTGCCGGCGAGAATGTTTTTTACGGCCTCAAACGAGGTTGCCATGGAGTGATCCATATTGTTGTAGCGGTGCTGGCCGTTGCGGCCGACGCAGAAGAGATTTTCAAAGCCGTCAAGGAACGCGACGAGTCTGTCCATTTCGGCGTAGGTGTCAAAATAAGCGGGGTAGGCCTTCTGCACGCGCTCGCGGTGGCTGTCAAGCACCTGCGCGTCCGGCGCGAGCACGCCCATCGAGCGCAGCTCTCCGACCGCCAGCTCCACGCAGGCGGCCTCGTCCAGATTCCAGAAGTCGTCGCCCTCGGCGCAGAAATATTCCAGCCCGATCCAGACCGTATGCTGCGGATCCTTGACCAGGTAGGGCGACCAGTTGTTGAAAATCTGGATGCGGCCGAGCTTGACGCCGACGTCCTGCACATAGATCCAGCAATCCGGTACGATGTTGCCCAGCGTCGGGATGCCGGTTTCGTTTTTGAGCGCGAGCTTGTCCACCAGCAGGCCGACCGTGACGAAATCGCGGTAGGGGAGGCCGGCGGCGATGCGCGCGGCGTCCGGCGTTGCGGCGTCGCCCATGCCCGCGACCAGATCCTTGACCGGCATGGAGGAAATGAAGAGATCGCCGTCGATCTCGACCGTTTCGCCGTTGACCGTGCATTTCACGCCGGTCACACGGCCGCCGTCGGTCAGGATCTCCGTGACCGGATGGCCGTAACGGATCTCGCCGCCCAGATCGGTGAAGCGTTTGCCGACCGCCTCCCAGAGCTGGCCGGGCCCGAATTTCGGATAGACGAATTCCTCGATCAGCGAGGTTTCCACCTTGCGGTCCTTCTGCGGCAGGAGCTTGCCGACCATATCCTTGAGCACCGCGAGGATGGACAGGCCCTTCACGCGCTGCGCGCCCCAGTCCGCGGAGATCTCGCGCGGATGGCGGCCCCAGAGCTTCTCGGTGTAGCCCTCGAAAAACATGGAATAGAGCACCTTGCCGAAGCGGTTGATATAGAAGTTTTCGAGCGAAGTCTCTTCCTTTTTCGCGACCGTCGATTTCAGATAGCTGCAGCCGGCCTTGACCGTGCGCGGCAGGCCCATATTGATGAAGGTCTGCGGCTTCATCGAGATGGGGTAATCAAAGAATTTATGCAGATAGTAAATGCGGGAAATGCGGCGGCGGATCAGCATCACTTCATCCGTCGCTTCGGGATCCGGACCGCCCGGCACGAGCGGCTTTTCGCGGCCGAGGAGCTTGTCGTCGATCGAAGGCGCGCCCTGCGTGGGCAGGATTTCGTTCCAGAACGCCGTCACACGCGGATCCTTGGAAAAAAAGCGGTGGCCGCCGATATCCATGCGGTGGCCGTGATACTGCACGGTGCGCGAAATGCCGCCGAGCGCGTCGCTCTGCTCGAGAATGACGACTTCATAGTCCTTGCTTTGCTTGAGCAGCTCATAGCCCGCAGTCAGTCCGGCCGGGCCGCCGCCGATGATGATACAGCGTTTCATAGGTTCCCCCAGAACTATAAAAATCAGGGAACGCCGGGGGCACCGACGTTCCCGATGAACAAATTATACCATCCTGTCAAAGAAAAAGCAACCTTGAAAGCGTTACGATTCTATTAATATTTTCAGTTTTGAACGATCTTTTTCTCCACGGTCAGCGTCTGCGCGTTCACGCCGTCCAGTTCGGTCTTCGGCACGCAGAGGAGCGTGAGCCAGTCCGCCATGTCGCAGGTGCCGACCTGCGGCACCTCCACGGTGAGGTACACCGTGCCGTCGGCATACTGCGCGTTTGTGTAGCGGTGCGAGCCGCTGCTCTCGACGGTCTTGACGATCAGCAGGACGTTGTCGGCAAAGAAAGCGTTGTCGTAATGCGGCATCCAGTCGGCAAAGCCGGCGGTGGAATCGGCTGCCTGTGTGGAACCGTTCTCATCCGGATCAAATTCATAATACGGATTGGCAGCGTCCGGCGCATTGGGGCCGAGAGCGAGCGTTTCCCGGTTCGTTTGATAGAACGCCTCCAGCGCTTCTTTGCTTTGTACGACGGCAAGCACGCCCTGCGAGCCGTCATATTGCGGCGGATACACGCGCACGAAATGCGGCGGCTCATAGCGGTGACAGACGTCGCTTTTCCGGCTCGGTTCCGGCGCGGCGGTGCCGGAGATCGACGATGTGCCCGTCGGCGCGGGCGTTTCAGCCTGCGGCGTCAGCTGCAAATCACCGTCCTGCACGCGGATGGCGATCTCCTCCGGCTGTACGTCCTCCAGCGCCTCCCTGGGCACGGCCAGCAGCGTCAGCCAGGCCTGCAGTCCGTCCTCCTGCGGGTCGTGGTTTTCCCGAAAAATGGTTACAACCTTGTCCTGATAACTTGCGGCGCCGTAGATCGCTGCAGCGCTGCCCTCCTCCGTGCGGATAAGCAGCAGCGTATGATCTGCGAAAAAAGCGTCGTCATATGCGTTTGCCCACGCCGGTTCGGCCAGCTGACAAGCCTGCAGCGCGGCTGTGAAGTCTGCACGCGATTCTGCGAAGGAAACGGCGGGCAACACATCCGGCGATGGGTCTTTCAGCCGGAGAAAGCTTGTATAGGCGGGATCCTCCAGCGTCGGGGCGGCGGCGTCGGCGGTCGCTTCCACCGTGACGGTCGGTGCGGCGGTCTGCCCCTTGCCGCAGGCGGCAAGGCTGAGCGGCAGGCAGCAGCAGAGCAGCAGGACAATCAGGCGTTTCATGCAACATTCCTCCGTGTCAGTTGTTCGGATTGTAAGCGCCGGAAACCGTTGCCGTTTCGGCTGCGCGGCGCGTGATCCCCAACGGGTTCAGCTTCTTATCCAGCCGGACGATGATCGTCTCCGCGTCCGTGTTGAAATAGACCGCAAAGCCGTCGGTGTTCTCCCGGGCGTCATGGGTCGTGACGACAAACGCCTCGGCAGGGTCCGCCGCGCTGCGTGTGGCGGGATCCAGCGCGTTATAGGCCGCCGCAACGATGTCCTCTTTGTGCAGCAGCATGTTCCTGGTCACCGTGGGCGTCCCGTCCACGGGCTGCAGACCGCCCTCCCAGGCAATCTCAGTCATCGTTAAAATCTCAGTTTTCTCCGCAGTCCTTGTTGCGGTCGTTGCCGCATTCCCGCTTTCAGCGCCGGGTTCGCCGGCCTGCGCCGCCGTGGCGGGAACGGTGCGGTTTGCCGCCTCCTGTGCGGTCGTACCGGCGGGCTTCTGTAAACGGGTTTCCTCACTGCCGGCGGTGCGCCCTGCGGTGTCCGGATCCGACGGCGCTGTCAGCAGGTTTTGCATGCTCTGCAGCGTCTGCAGGTCGGCGGACGACGTTGCGGTGACGCCGACTTCCGTGCCGAGCCGCTGCAGCTGCGGGCGCGCAGCCACGGCGGTGACGGCGCTTGCTGTGGCGAAGATCGCGACGGCCAGCACAAGCGCGGTCTGTTTGTTTTGCTTTCTCTTATGTGCAGCTTTTGCGTAAACGCTTGCGGTAAATGTGTTCAGATCCTTCATGGTGTGCAATCCTCCTTTTCGAGCGCTGCTTTCAGCGCCTGCCGCGCGCGGTAAGCCAGATTCTCAATCTGCTTGCGGTTCTTTTTCATGACGTTCCCCGCCTGCTCGTAGGACATCTCCTCGAAATACAGCAGATGCAGCACCGTGCGGTATTGCGCGGGCAGGGCGTTCAGCGCGGCATGCACGGCGGCGGCCTGCTCCTTCCGGAGGAATTCCTCCTCCAGCGCGCGCAGGTCGGCCGGGTCGCCCGCCGTTTCCAGCGGCTGCTCCCCGTGCCGGGCGCGGCGGCGCAGATGATCGGCCGTCTTGTGCCGTGCAATGGCAAACAGATAGGCCTTCAGCGGCGCTTTGAAATTGTAGCGGCGGCGATGCAGCAGCACCTCGACGAACACATCCTCGGCCAGATCCTCCGCAGCGTCATAATCCCGCACGCTGCGCAGAATAAAGAAAATCAGATGGGTTCGGTAGCGCTCGATCAGCGCGGCAAAGGCGGCGTCGTCGCCTGCCAGAAAGCGGCGATACAGTTCCTGATCGGTGTCCATGGATGCACCTCGTTTTTGAGAATTCTCACTCTGTATTCGCCGGAAGGAGAAAAAACACTCATTCTGGATTTTAGATGTTAGATGCTAGAATCGGACGGGCTTCGCCCGTACCCATTGTAATAGGGGGCAGCAAGTCAGGAGCAACAGGGGGAACAGCGCCCCGCTTGTTTTCAACCTCTGATATCCGGCATCTGAAATCAAAAAAGAGCCTGCGCGGCGCAGGCTCCTCGGGTGATTCTTATTCGGCGTCTTCGGGATTCTCCCAGTTGTGCCACACGCCCTGGATATCGTCGTTATCCTCAAACATATCCAGCATTTTCTGCATGTTGGTCATCGTGTCGGGATCCGTCAGCTTCACATACGTTGAGGGGATGTAAGCGACCTCGGCGGACAGGAAGGTGTAGCCCTTTTCGGCCAGCGCCGCGCTGACTGCGCCGCAGTCATAGGGATCGGTGCGGATCTCGAAAATGCCCTCTTCCGTCAGGAAATCGGTTGCACCGGCTTCCAGCGCGTCCTCCATGAGCTGATCCTCGTCCACGTCCTCCTGCTCGAGCAGGATCTGCCCCTGCTTGGTGAACAGGAACGACACGCAGCCGCTCTGACCCATGTTGCCGCCGTATTTATCGAAATAATGCCGCACGTCGCCGGCAGTGCGGTTGCGGTTGTCGGTCAGCGCTTCCACGATCACGGCGATGCCGTTGGGACCGTAGCCCTCGTAAACGATGGTTTCATAGTTCGCGCCGCCGCCCTCACCGGCCGCTTTCTTGATGATGCGCTCAATATTGTCGTTGGGCACATTGTTGGCCTTTGCCTTGGCAATGACGTCCTTCAGCTTGGAATTGGAGGCGGGGTCGGGACCGCCCTCACGCACACACACGGCGATTTCTCTGCCGATTTTGGTGAAAACCTTTGCGCGTGCGTTATCGGTCTTTTCTTTTTTGCGCTTGATGGTGCTCCATTTGGAATGGCCGGACATACAGTTCCCTTCTCTCTCTAATGATTCACAGGAGTATTATATACTACTTTTCGGCCGGTTGTCAAGTAGGATTGACCTGCGTCGTGACTGCGGCCTGCGCCGGAGCGTCGGTTTCCTCCGGCAGCATCGTCTCGTCGCCGATGTTGAACGGCGCGTTGTCAGGGAGGGTCAGGGTTTTCTGCCCCTGCGCGTCCGCAAACGAAACCAGACGCAGCACCTCTTTGCTTTCCACATTGAGCACAAGGGTATAGCGGCCGTTGGTCGAGGTCAGCTTGAGCTGATTGGCTTCTTTGTCGTAAACATAAGTGCCGCGGATGCGCAGGCTGTCGTTGGAATCCGAAAAGGAGAAATTGCCGTCCTTTTTAAAGAACAGCACAGGCTCTTCAAAGCGGTTGTCCGGATCGCTGTAGGTGTAGGCCGCGTTGAATTCCAGCGGCTTGCGGCTGCAGGCCGCGAAAGAGAAAAGGACCAGCAGGGTCAGGGTCAGTGCAAGCAGTTTTTTCATAAGGAAAGCTCCCTTCATATGGTTTTTTTAAAGCCGTTGCCGAGGATCTCGTTGGCTTCGCTGACAATGATAAAGGTGTGATCGTCCACGGCCTTTGCCGTTTTGATGATCGTGTTGATCTCGTGCCGCTTTGCCACGCACATGAGCATATTTTTGTTTTCCCCGGTATAAGCGCCCTCCACCGGAATGATGGATACGCCGCGCCGTGAGGAGGTGATGATCGCATTCGCGACGTCATGCGCCCGGTCGGTGATGATCATCAGCAGCTTGCCGCTGCCGGCGCCGTAGATCATGGCGTCGATCACCTTGGTGCTCACGAAGATGGCAATGATCGCGTAAAGGCCGCTTTCGATGCTGCGGAAGGCGATCATATTGGCAGTCACGACCGCGGCGTCCGCCAGACGCACCACCGTGCCGACCGTGATGTGCGGCCAGCGCTGATGGATCAGGCGGCCGACGATATCCGTGCCGCCGCTGGTGGCGCCCGTGATCATGATCAGCCCCAGCCCGGCGCCCTCGAGCGCGCCGCAGAGCAGGGTGGCGAGGATTTTGTCGCCCTGATACGCCGGCAGAAACAGCGCAAACAGGTCGAGCGCGGCCGCGAGGATCACCGTGACCCAGAGCGTATGCAGCACGCTGCGCTTGCCGATGAAGATCCACATCAGGATCAGCAGCGGCAGATTCAGCAGCAGACTCAGCACGCCGACCGGTACGCCGCTGAAGCGGTTGATCAGGATCGCAAGGCCGGTCAGGCCGCTCTGCGCGATGGAATTGGGCAGCGCGAAGCTGTTGACGGCGGTCGCGTAAAGCGCGCAGCCGAGAAACCAGCAGCCGTTGTCGCGCAGCAGCTCCAGCGTGCGGGTCCGTTTTTCACTCTTATTCATCCGGTTGCGCCTCCTCTCGCGGGATCGCATCGAACAGCTGCCGGATGCGTTCGAGCCTGCCCTGCAGATAGAGCCAGCCGAACAGGCATTCCAGCCCCGTGGCATAGTGATAATCCGCCGCCGTGGCATGCTTGGGGATGCCGCCGGGATGCGCGTTGCGCCCGCGCTTGAAAACAGCGGTTTCCTCCCCGGTCAGCAGGGGCAGGAGCGCCGCGGCGGCCGCAGCCTGCGCTGCGGCGCAGACGCGCTTTGTCGCCTGCCTGTGCAGCGCGTTGACCGGCTGATTTGCCCGGCTGAGCAGGTCGCCGCGCACCAGAAGATCGAAAACGGTATCGCCCACGAACGCGAGCGCCAGGGGACTGAGCGCGGCGGGATTGACCGCCGCAGAGAGTAGTGTTTCTGTCATTGCGCACCCTTCAATTCCTGTAGTCAAATTCCAGATCGTAAATGGAAACGGTGTCGCCTTCCCGGATGCCTTTTTCCTTCAGCGCGTCGATAATGCCGGAGGAAACCAGCACGCGCTGGAAATACTGGAGGGATTCATAATCCTCCAGATCCGCGCGCTGCAGGATCTTCAGCAGCCATTCGGCCTCCACAAAGTAAACGCCGTCGCGTTCGGTGATCGTAAAGCCGCGGTCGCTCTGCTTCTCAAACAGCGCGACGGGGATCGCTTCGCTCTCATAGCGTTTGATCGGCGGCAGGGTCTGCAGCCGGTTCCAGACGGCGCGCACCACGGCGTCCGTGCCCTCGGCGATCGGCGCGCACATGGTCAGGAATTCATAGCCGCGCTCCTCAAAATAGCTGCGCAGCCGCGCGACCTGCGCGTCGTCGGCCAGGTCGATCTTGTTGGCCACAACGATCTGCGGACGCTCCGCCAGCGCGGGATCGAAGACCGCAAGCTCCCGGTTGATGACGTTGAAATCCTCGATCGGGTCGCGCCCTTCGCTGCCGGCGGCGTCGAGGATATGCACCAGCAGGCGGCAGCGGTCCACATGGCGCAGGAATTCGTGCCCGAGGCCGACGCCCTCGCCCGCGCCCTCGATCAGGCCGGGAATATCCGCCATGACGAAGGAATTGCCCTCGCCCATGGACACCACGCCCAGCACGGGCGTGAGGGTCGTGAAATGGTAATTGGCAATGATGGGCTTGGCTTCGCTGACGACGGATATGAGCGTGGATTTGCCGACGTTCGGGAAGCCGAGCAGACCGACGTCCGCCAGGAGCTTGAGCTCGAGCTGCACTTCCCATTCCTCGCCGGGCGTGCCGTCCTTTGCGAAGCGCGGCACCTGCCGGGTGGGCGTGGCGAAATGCGGGTTGCCCCAGCCGCCGCGGCCGCCCTTTGCCGCGATGAACGGCGTGTCGTCAGAGAGATCCGCCATCACGGCGCCGCTCTCCACCTCGCGGATGATCGTGCCGCGCGGCACGCGGATGATCAGATCCTCGCCGCGCTTGCCGCTCTTGCGCCCGCCGGCGCCGTTGCTGCCGTTCTGCGCGGTGTATTTGCGCTTGTAGCGGAAATCGGCCAGCGTGGAGAGATTGTCGTCCACCTGAAAGACGATGTTGCCCCCGCGGCCGCCGTCGCCGCCGTCCGGCCCGCCGGCCGCAACGTATTTTTCGCGGCGAAAGCTCACCGCGCCGTTGCCGCCGTTGCCGGCCTTGATTTTAATTTTTGCAATATCAACAAACATAGGCGTTCTCCGGAACTGAAATCTTACCATTGATTATAGCCGAAACCCGGCCGTTTCGCAATAGAAAAATCGGCGGGAAACAAAAATTATCATTATGTTATTATATTATTTACAAATATTTTACTATCATTTTCTCCGAAAGTATGCTATACTATACTCTAATCATGATGTGAATGATAGAATCGGGTAGTATCGGCAGGTGAGACCATGGCAGTCAAAATCACGGGCATCGACGCGGGCAGCCTCGCGCAGAAAAAGCGGATTGCCCCGGGCGACACGCTGCTGACCGTCAACGGCCGGGAAATCCGGGACGTGCTCGATTACCGTTTTTATCTCAACGACTGCAAGCTGCGTCTGGAGCTGCAGACTGTCAAGGGCAAACGCCGGAGCGTCACGATCCGCAAGGAGGAGACGGCGGATATCGGTCTGCAGTTTGAAACCTACCTGATGGACAGGCAGCGCAGCTGCAGAAACAACTGCGTCTTCTGCTTCATCGATCAGCTGCCTGCCGGCCTGCGGGAAAGCCTGTATTTCAAGGATGACGACGCGCGGCTCTCCTTCCTGTTCGGCAATTACATCACGCTGACCAATCTGACGGACGCCGAGGCGGAGCGCATCATCGAAATGCACATCAGCCCGGTGAATGTGTCGGTGCACACGATGGATCCGGCGCTGCGCGTGCAGATGATGAAGAATCGCTTTGCCGGCGAAGCCCTGCGCTTCCTCCGCCGGTTTGCGGACGCGGGAATCGCGATGAATACGCAGCTGGTGCTCTGCCCGGGCATCAACGACGGGCCGGCGCTTGCGCAGAGTCTGGACGCGCTGTTTGCGCTGTATCCGGCGGTGCAGAGTGTGGCGGCCGTGCCCGTTGGGCTGACGGACCACCGCGAAGGGCTTGCACCCCTTACGCCCTTCACGCCGGAAACCGCGGCGGCAGTGATTGACCTGATCGATGAAAAGAACGCCGCGTTCCGCGCGCAGCACGGCGAAACGATCGCCTATGCCGCCGATGAATTCTATCTGAAGGCCGGCAGGCCGATGCCGGGGATGGATTATTATAACGATTTCCCGCAGCTGGAAAACGGCGTGGGCATGTGGACGCTGATGCGGGATGAGTTTGACCGGGCGCTCGCCGCCTGTGACGCCGAGGTCCCCGTGCGCACGGTGACTTGCGTGACCGGCGCGGCGGCGTACCCGCTGATTTCAGCGCTGGCCGCATCGGCCATGCGGAAGTTCCCGTCGCTGACCGTGCGGACCGTGCAGGCGGAGAACCGCCTGTTCGGCAGCAGGATCACGGTCTCCGGGCTGCTGTGCGGCGCGGATATCGCCGCGGCGCTGGAGGGAAAACCGCTCGGCGACGGCGTGATCATTCCGCCGAACTGTTTGAAAAGCGATGAAGACATATTTTTGGATGATATGACGGTGCGCGCGCTCGAGGAGCGGCTCGGCGTGCCCGTCATCAAGCAGGAAAACGGCAGCGGCGCCGCTTTGCTGCACGCAATGATCGGAGGTGCCTGATGGCAGGGAATGTTGTGGCGATCGTCGGCCGCCCCAATGTGGGAAAATCGACGTTATTCAATAAGCTGGTCGGCAGCCGGCTGGCAATTGTGGACGATCTGCCGGGGGTCACCCGCGACCGGATCTACGGCGACTGCGAATGGCTCGGCCGGCACTTTCTGCTGGTCGACACCGGCGGCATCGAGCCGCGGGCGGACGACGTGATCCTCAAGCAGATGCGGCAGCAGGCGCAGCTGGCCGTGGAGAGCGCGGATGTGATCATTCTGGTCACGGATCTGCGTTCGGGCGTCGTCTCATCCGACAGCGAGGTGGCGGCAATGCTGCAAAAGAGCGGCAAGCCGGTGATCCTCTGCGTCAACAAATGCGATACGGTCGGCGAGCTGCCGCCGGATTTTTATGAGTTTTACAACCTCGGCCTGGGGGATCCGATCCCCGTTTCCTCCGTGCACGGCCACGGCACGGGCGACCTGCTCGATCAGGTGCTCGCCTATCTGCCGCAGGCGCCGGAGGAAGGTGCGGAGGAGGACGGCATCCGCGTGGCGGTGATCGGCAAGCCGAACGTCGGCAAATCCTCGCTGGTCAACGCCGTGCTCGGCGAGGAACGCATGATCGTTTCCGACATTGCGGGCACCACGCGGGATGCGACGGATTCGCTGGTCGAGAACGAACACGGCAAGTTCATTTTCATTGATACCGCCGGTCTGCGCCGCAAAAGCCGCGTCAACGATCAGATCGAGAAGTATTCCGTGATCCGCGCCCGCATGGCCGTCGAGCGCGCGCAGGTCTGCGTGATCATGATCGACGCCACGGAGGGCTTCACCGAGCAGGATTCCAAGGTGGCCGGCATCGCGCACGAGATGGGCAAGGGCTGCATCATCGCGGTCAACAAATGGGACGCCGTCGAGAAGGACGGCAGGACCATGGACGGCTACCGCAAAAAGCTGATGCAGGATTTTTCGTTCATGTCCTATGCGCCGATCATCTTCATTTCCGCGAAGGAAAAAATCAGGCTTGACCGGCTGTTTGAGCTGATCAACTTCGTCGACGCGCAGAATGCCATGCGCATTCCGACCGGCCGGCTCAACGACGTGCTGGCCGACGCGACGGCGCGGGTGCAGCCTCCGTCGGACAAGGGCAAGCGGCTCAAGATCTATTATATGACCCAGGCGTCCACCCGCCCGCCGACCTTCGTCTGCTTTGTCAACAACGCGGAGCTGTTCCACTACAGCTATCAGCGCTATCTGGACAATCAGATCCGCGGCGTTTTCGGTCTGGAAGGAACGCCGACCCGGTTTGTGATCCGAGAAAGAGAGAAAAAATGATCGTTTTGGGCATTGATCCCGGCTATGCCATCGTCGGCTGCGGCGTGGTGGAGTATCAGAACAATCACTTCCGGATGCTGCATTACGGTGCGGTGACGACCGAAGCGCACACCCCCTTCAACGAACGGCTGGAGGCAATCTACGACGGCGTGCTCGCGCTGATCCGGACCTATCGTCCGCAGGCGATGGCGATCGAAAAGCTGTTTTTCAACACGAATCAGAAAACGGCGATCGACGTTGCGCAGGCGCGCGGCGTGCTTGTGCTGGCCGCGCAGCAGAACCGGATCCCGATTTTCGAATACACCCCGCTTCAGGTGAAGCAGAGCGTGGTCGGCTACGGTCGCGCGGAGAAAAAGCAGGTGCAGGAGATGACGCGCCTGCTGCTCAATCTTGAAAAAATTCCGAAGCCGGACGACGCGGCGGACGCGCTGGCCATGGCGATCTGCCATTGCCACAGCGCGGGTTCGCTGATCGGCAGTCTGGGATAAGGAGACGATAACATGTTTTACAGTATTACGGGCGGCGTCGTTTTCACCGATGAAAGCAGCGTCGCGCTGGATGTGGGCGGCGTGGCGTTTCGCCTGTTCGCCACGCAGCAGACGCTGAAAAAATGCAGCGTGATCGGCGATGTGATCACGCTTTACACCCATCTGAATGTGCGCGAGGACGCGCTGGATCTGTTCGGCTTCTATGATAAAAACGAGCTGGACTGCTTCAAGCTCCTGACCGCCGTTTCCGGCGTCGGCCCCAAGGCGGCGCTGGCGATCCTCTCGCAGCTCACGCCGGACCGTCTGGCAGTGTGCGTTGCAGGCGGCGACGTGAAGGCGATCACCGCGGCGCAGGGCGTCGGCCCGAAGCTTGCGCAGCGCGTGGTGCTGGAACTGCGCGGCAAGCTGGACGGCTTTGCCGGGTCTGACGCGCTGGGCGATATTGCCGCCGCGCAGAAGGCGACGGTCAGCTACGCCGGCGAGGATGCGGTCAACGCGCTGGTCATGCTTGGCTATTCCCGCGCGGAGGCGAGCATCGCCGTCGGCCGGCTGGACGGGAACCTATCCACGGAAGATATGATCAAGCAGGCGCTTAAGGCGCTCGCAAAAAAGCTGTAAAGGTAAGAAGCTATGGAGTTTGATTACGAAAACAGGATCGTCGGCCCGGAATACGCGGCCGAGGAGGATCGGGAGATCGAGTTGTCCCTGCGCCCGAAAATGCTGGCGGAATATATCGGCCAGGAAAAGGCGAAGGAGAACCTCTCCATCTATATTGAAGCCGCGCGCCGCCGCGGCGAACCGCTCGACCACGTGCTGCTCTACGGCCCGCCGGGCCTTGGCAAAACCACGCTGGCCGGCATCATCGCCAACGAGATGGGCGTCAACTTCCGCGTCACCAGCGGCCCGGCAATCGAAAAGCCCGGCGATCTGGCGGCGCTGCTGACCAACCTGAATGAAGGCGACGTGCTCTTCATCGACGAGATCCACCGCCTCTCCCGCTCCGTAGAGGAAGTGCTGTACCCCGCGATGGAGGATCATGTGCTGGATATCATCATCGGCAAGGGCCCGTCCGCCCGGTCGATCCGTCTGGATCTGCACCGCTTCACGCTCGTGGGCGCGACCACCCGCGCCGGGCAGCTGAGCGCCCCGCTGCGCGACCGCTTCGGCGTGATCGCCCGGCTGGAGCTGTATTCCCCGCAGGAGCTTTCGCAGATCGTCAACCGCAGCGCCGGGATTCTCGGCATCGAGATCGATTCCGCCGGCGCGCTGGAGATCGCCACCCGCTCCCGCGGCACGCCGCGGATCGCCAACCGTCTGCTCAAGCGCGCGCGCGACTATGCGCAGGTCGTCTGCGACGGCGTACTCACGCGCGAGGCGGCGGGGCTGGCGCTGGATAAAATGGAAATTGACGCGCTGGGTCTGGACGCCATCGACCGGCGTCTGCTGACCACGATGATCCGGAATTACAACGGCGGTCCGGTCGGGCTGGAAACCATTGCGGCCGTGATCGGTGAAGAAGCGATCACGATCGAGGACGTCTATGAGCCGTATCTGATGCAGCTCGGCTTCCTGAGCCGCACGCCGCGCGGGCGGATGGTCTCTCCGGCCGGGTATGCGCATCTGGGCATTCCGATGCCCGGGCAGCAAAGAATGGATGTTTGACACATGAGAGTGTTTCAGGAATGGAAAGACTATACGTTGATCGACTGCAGCGCCGGCGAACGGCTGGAGCGCTGGGGTGATCAGGTGCTGATCCGGCCGGATCCGCAGGTGATCTGGCAGACGCCGAAAACCCATCCCCTCTGGCGGGATCCGCACGCGGTCTATCACCGCGCCAACACCGGCGGCGGGCAGTGGGAAGTGCGCAAAAAAATGCCCGAAGTCTGGCAGATCGGGCTGGGCGATCTGCGCTTCAACATCAAGACGATGGGCTTCAAGCATACCGGCCTGTTCCCGGAGCAGGCGGTGAACTGGGAGATGACCGCGCAGGTGATCCGCAGCGCCGGCCGCCCGGTGAACGTGCTCAATCTGTTTGCCTATACCGGCGGCGCGACGGTTGCCGCCCTGCAGGCGGGCGCGCAGGTGACCCATGTGGACGCCTCCAAGGGCATGACCGCCTGGGCGAAGGAGAATGCCGTTGCCAGCGGCGTGGCGGACCGGCCGGTGCGCTGGCTGGTGGATGACTGTATCAAATTCGTCCAGCGCGAGATCCGCCGCGGCAATACCTACGACATTATCATCATGGACCCGCCGTCCTACGGGCGCGGTCCCGGCGGCGAGGTCTGGAAGCTCGAAAACGAAGTCTTCGGCTTCGTGGAGCTGTGCGCGCAGGTGCTCTCCGATGCGCCGCTGATGGTGCTGATCAATTCCTACACCACCGGCCTGTCGCCGAGCGTGATGGAATACATCCTCGGCGAGACCGTGCAGCGCACGCGCGGCGGCGTGACCGAAAGCGATGAGATCGATCTGCCTGTCGCTTCCAGGCCGGGGCGCGTGCTGCCCTGCGGCGCAAGCGCGATCTGGCGCGCAGAATGAATCATCAGAGAAAGAGAAACGCATGAACGATACGATCATTGAATTTGAAAACGTGACCTTCACCTATGACAGCGAGGAAGGCGAAGCGCCGAAAACGCCCGCGCTGCGCAATGTGACGCTGCGTGTGAAGCGGGGCGAATTCCTTGCCGTGCTCGGGCACAACGGCTCCGGCAAAAGCACGCTGGACAAGCTCTGCAACGCCATTTATACGCCGCAGTCCGGCGTCGTGCGCGTCAACGGGCTGGTCGGCGACACGGAGGAGAAGGCGGATCAGATCCGCCGCATCGTCGGCATGGTGTTTCAGAATCCGGACAATCAGATCGTCGCCACGATCGTGGAGGACGACGTCGCCTTCGGGCCGGAAAACCTCGGCGTGGAGCCGCAGGAGATCCGCCGCCGCGTGGACGACGCGCTCAAGGCGGTCAATATGTATGAATTCCGTCTGCGCGAGCCGCACAAGCTTTCCGGCGGGCAGAAACAGCGCGTGGCGATTGCCGGCGTGCTGGCGATGCAGACCGACTGCATTGTGCTCGACGAGCCGACGGCGATGCTCGATCCCAAGGGCAGGGAGGAGGTCATGTCGACCGTCCACCGCCTGAATGAAGAGATGGGCATCACGGTGATCTTAGTGACGCATTTCATGGATGAAGCCGTCGCCGCGGATCGCGTGGTCGTCATGGACAGCGGCCGCATCGTGATGACGGGCACGCCCGCACAGGTTTTTTCGCAGGTGGACACCGTGCGCCGTTACGGACTGGATGTGCCGCAGGCGACGGAGCTTTGCCATGCGCTCGGCATGCCGGGCTGCGTGCTGACCATCGAGGATTGCGTGGCGCAGATTGCTGCGCGGGCGGGAGGTGACGCCGGATGAGCTATGCCATTGAGGCGATCGGCCTGACCCATTATTACGCAAAGGGGACGCAGCAGCAGGTGGCCGCCGTGGATCATGTGGATCTTGCGGTCGAACGCGGCGAGCTGGTCGGCATGATCGGGCACACCGGTTCCGGCAAAAGCACGCTGATCTCCCATTTCAACGGGCTGCTCAAGCCCTCGGAGGGCAAGGTGCTCGTGGACGGCGTCGATATCTGGCGCGACAAAGAGACCCTGCGGCAGAGCCGGTTCAAGGTCGGCCTCTGCTTCCAATATCCCGAATATCAGCTGTTTGAAGAAACGGTTTACAAAGATATTGCGTTCGGCCCCGGCAACATGAAGCTGCCGAAGGAGGAGATCGACGCGCGCGTGCGCCGGGCGGCGGAATTCGTCGGCCTGACGCCGGCGCTGCTTGAGAAATCCCCCTTCGACCTCTCCGGCGGCGAAAAGCGCCGGGCGGCGATCGCGGGCGTGATGTCCATGGAGCCCGAGGTGCTGATCTTTGACGAGCCGGCGGCCGGGCTGGATCCGCGCGGCAGGAAGGATCTGATGGCGCTCATCCGCAGCTACCGCGCCGAAACCGGCAGCACCGTGATCATCGTCTCCCACAGCATGGAGGATATCGCGTCACTGGCGGACCGCGTGGTCGTGATGAATCATGCGAAGATCGCCATGCAGGGCACGGTGGATGAAGTCTATTCGCAGGGCGACGCGCTGCGGGAGATGGGTCTGAATGTGCCGGATATCACGGAGATTTTCGCCCGTCTGCACGCGCAGGGCCTTCCTGTGCCGACGAATATCTACACCGTTGCGGACGGCGTGCGTGCGCTTCAGGCGCTCGGGGGGAGGTGGCGCGCATGATCGGCGATATCACGATCGGCCAATACTACGCCGGTACCTCTGTGCTCCACCGCATGGATCCGCGCGCGAAGCTTGCCGCCACATTCTGGCTGATCGTCGTCATTTTCCTTTGTAAGAGCTTCTTTGCGCTCGGGCTGATCACGCTCACGGCGATGGTTGCCGTGCTGCTCAGCCGCGTGCCGCTCAAGATGATTTTTCGGAGTCTGCGGCCGATCGTCATCATTCTGATCTTTACGGCCGTGCTGAATGTGTTTTACAACAAGGGCGGCGCGACCTATTGGGAATGGTGGAAGATCACCGTGACCGAAAAGGGCGTCAACACCGCGCTGTTCACGATGGTGCGCATCATCGTGCTGGTGGTCATCAGCTCGCTGCTGACCTACACCACGACGCCCACGATGCTCACCGACGGGCTCGAGCGCCTGCTTTCGCCGCTGAAGGTCTTCAAGATCAAGGTGCACACGCTGGCGATGATGATGACGCTCGCCCTGCGCTTTATCCCCACGCTGATCGAGGAGATCGAACGCATTATGAATGCGCAGAAGGCGCGGGGCGCCGATCTGGAGACCGGCGGCCTGCTGCAGCGGGCGAAGGCGCTTGTGCCGATCTTCATCCCGCTGATGGTGTCGGCCTTCCGCCGCGCTTATGAACTGGCCTTTGCCATGACCTGCCGCTGCTATACCGGCGGCGAGGGGCGCACCCGCATGAAGCAGATGAAGCTGGCGGTGCGGGATGTGCTGCTGCTGATCGTCTGCGCGGGGATCACCGCGGGTGTCCTCGTGCTCAATCATTTCTTTACGGCTGTGATTTAAATGAGAAATTTGTTGCTCACGCTTGCTTTTGACGGCACCGCCTACCACGGCTGGCAGGTGCAGGCCAATGCCGTGACCGTGCAGCAGACCGTGCAGGATGCGGCAGAACGCATCTGCGGGCGGCGCGAGCCGCTGACCGGCTGCTCCCGCACGGACGCCGGCGTGCATGCGAATACGTACTGCTGCACGCTGCGCACGGAGAGTTCCGTTGACTGCGCGACCCTGGTGCAGGCGCTCAACGCCCTGCTGCCGCGCGATATCGCTGTTTCCGCCTGCCGCGAAGTGCCGCCGGCGTTCCATCCGCGTTACGACTGCACGGAGAAGGAATACATCTATCGCATCTGGAACGCGCCGCAGAAGCATCCGTTTCTTTACAAATACGCATATCATTTTAAGTATCCGCTGGACGCCGAGCTGCTGAACGCCGAAGCGCAGGCCTATTGCGGCACGCACGATTTTTCCGCCTTCTGCGCTGCCGGGGGCAGCGTGGAGGACCATGTGCGCACGGTGTCGGCCGCCGCTGTGGAGCGGGAGGGCGACCTGGTGCAGTTCCGCGTGTCGGCAGACGGCTTCCTCTATAATATGGTGCGGATCATGACCGGCACGCTCCTGGAGATTGCGGGCGGCAAGCTGCAGCCGGGCTGCATTCCGGCCATTCTCGCATCGGGCGACCGCTGCGCCGCCGGCTTTACCGCGCCGGCGCACGGCCTGTTTCTGAATCATGTTTCTTATGCCCCGGACGGGTGCGGAGAAGGAGATTATGGCAGAGAATAATATTGTCAATCTGAATCGGGAGCGGTTCTGGCTCCTGCTGAAAAAGGTGCTTCGGGTGCTGCGCATCCCGCTGATCGTGATCGCCGTGCTCGGTCTGCTGCTGTTCGGCGTGCGGATGATGGGCGAGGTGGCAGCCTCCCACCTGAACGATGCGGTGCATGACGTGCGCATGCTGTTCAGCAAGGGCGCCGGCTACCCCTACGCGCTGGAGGCCTATCAGACCCGGCACGTTGCGATGATCGGCGGCGATCCGCTGGTGCTGACCCGGGAAAGCTGCACGGTGCTCGACGGCTCCGCCGATACGGTGCAGCACACGCAGCTGCTCAGCGCGGACAGCCGCGCGGTGATCCGGAACGGGCGGGCGCTGATCTACAGCAACACCACCGGCGCGCTGATGATGCTTTCCCGCAGCCGCCAGCTGCTTACGCAGGACGTTCTGTCCGGCGTCGCAACGGCCGCGCTGTCCGAAAACGGATCCTATGCGATCGTCACGGCAGGGGAAAAGGCGCGCAGCACCGTGCGGGTCTATAATCGGCGGCAGGTGCTGCAGTTCCAGTGGGACTGCGCGGAGGAACGCATTTCCTCCGTGGCGCTTTCCGACAACGGAAAACAGCTCGCCGTGCTGGCCGTCGGCGCGGAGAATGCCGAGATCTATTCCCGCCTGCTGCTGTTCCGCACGGACGGCAACGCGCCGCAGCTGGAGCAGAAATATCCCGGCACATTGATGCTCAAGGTGATTTTTACATCGGAAGGCAAACTGATCGCCGTGGGCGACAATCAGACCGTTGCGCTCACGCGCAAGGGCGACAAGACCACGATCCTGTCCTATACCGCGGACAGCCTCAACGACATCGAAACGGACGACAGGGGCGACGTGCTGCTCTGCTATGATGCGCTGGGCGGTGCGAAGGCGACGGTCGTGCGCCTGGACGCCAAGGGGAAAAAGACCTGCGAGATCACCACGGAGTTTGCGCCGTCGGGCTATGCGGTTTCCGGTGCGGGATTCGCATTGGCGGACGGCAGCCGGATCACGGTGTATTCCGCCAAGGGCGCAGAGAAACGCACGACGGATGCAGCCGGCGAGGTCACGCAGTTGCTCTCGGCCGGCCGCAGGATCTACACGGTGGAAAACGGCGTGATCCGCCGGTATTGAGGAAAGGAGTGTGCAGATCCGTTGGTACCCGGCATTTACCTTTTTTTGCTGGCGGTGTTTGTTGTCAGCATTCTGATCGGTTATTTCCGCGGATTCGTGAAAACCGTGCTCTCCCTGGGCGCGGGCCTGCTCTGCGTGCTGATTGCGCGGGAATACTGTGAACCGCTGGCGGCCTGGGCGAATCAGAACTATGTGCATCCGGCGATCGTCAATGCCGTGAGCGACGCGATCCAGAGCCATCTGGACGGCGGCACGCAGGCGGTTGTTGACGCCATTCCCGCTTCGGTTTCCCATGCGGCCTCGCTTGCGGGCGTGTCCGTTCCGGAGCTGGTGCAGGGCGTTTCCACCTCTGCGGATGTGCCCGCGATCGCGGAGCGCCTCACGGTGGCTGTGGAGCAGGTGCTGCTGAACGGGCTGCTGCATGTGGCGGCGTTCGTGGCGCTGTTTCTGGCGCTGCGGCTGGCTGCCGCAGTCGTGATCGCCGTGATCGACGTCGTGTTCAAGCTTCCGGTGCTCAAAACCGTCAACCGTTCGATCGGCGGCGCGCTCGGCGCGCTCAAGGGCGTCGTCTGGGTGCTGATCTGCATCCTCGGCCTCGCCGCGCTCTCGCAGCTGCTGCCGGAAACGGCGCTTGCGCAGGCGTTTGAACAAAGCGGCCTGAACGCGGTTTCCGATGTGATCACATCATTGATTTAACCGTCTTCATTTTTAAGAATACAGGAGGAAAGAATCATGAATTCCAATCTCAAAGATTTATTCAAAGGGTGCTGGACCGTGCCCAATCTGCTCTCCGCGCTGCGCATCGTGATGGTGCCGATTTTCGCGGTGCTGTTTTACCATGAACACTATGCCTGGGCGGTGTTTGTTCTTGCGCTGTCCGGTCTGAGCGATTTCTTCGACGGCAAGATCGCCCGCAGATTCAATCAGGTCAGCGCGCTGGGCAAGATCCTCGACCCCGTGGCGGACAAGCTCACGCAGATCACGATCGCCGTCATGTTTTATCTGACCTTCAGAAAGAGCGACGACTCGTTTGTGAAGGCCTTCAGCTGGGTGTTCCTGATCTTCCTGATCAAAGAGCTGGTGATGGTCATCGGCGGCGGCGCCATGCTGGCCATCGGCCTGCGCCCGAGCGCAGCGGAGCTGCCGGGCAAGATTGCGACCTTCACGTTTTATGTGATCATGATCCTGATTGTCGCTTTTGGTCCGGATATCGGCATCATCCGGCAGATTCTGCCGCCGTGGCTGATGCTCGCGCTCGTGTGCATCAGCGTGGTGCTCACGCTCGTCGCCTTCTTCAGCTATATGCCCGGTGTTGCGCGTCAGCTGCGCGAGAAGAAGGAAAAGGAGCAGGCAGAAGCACAGGAACAGGCGTAAACTGATTCGATTCGCAGAGAGGAACCACTATGAAACAAGTATTATGTGCCAGATGCAAAAAGCGCCCCGCCATGTTTTTCATTACCAAGGTCGAGGGCGAAAAAACCACGCAGGAGGGTCTGTGCATCCAGTGCGCGATGGAGATGAATATCGGCCCGGTCAAGCAGATCATGGAGAGCATGGGCGTGTCCGAGGATGAGCTGGAAGAGGTCAGCGAGCAGTTTGCCAGCATGTTCGGCGAGGACGGCGGCTTTGAGCCCGGCGGCGCCGGCACGATGCCCTTCCTGCAGAATCTCGGTGCGCTCGGCGGCAACGCCGAAAAAGAAGAGACCACCCGCAGCGACAGCAGCGAGCAGAAAAAGAAATGGAGCGGCCGCAAGCAGAAGCAGGAACGCGAGCAGAAAAAGCGCAAGTTCCTGGATCAGTACTGCACGGATCTGACCGCTAAGGCGGCGGACGGCAGGATCGACCGCATCATCGGCCGGGACAATGAAATCTACCGCGCGATCCAGATCCTCTGCCGCCGCACGAAAAACAATCCCTGCCTGATCGGCGAGCCGGGCGTGGGCAAAACGGCGATCGCCGAGGGCCTGGCGCTCAAAATCGCCGCCGGCGACGTGCCCGCCAAGCTGAAAAACAAGGAGATCCATCTGCTGGACCTGACCGCGCTTGTGGCCGGCACCCAGTTCCGCGGCCAGTTTGAGAGCCGCATCAAGGGTCTGGTGGAGGAGGTCAAGAGCGAGGGAAACATCATCCTCTTCATTGACGAGGTGCATTCGCTCGTCGGCACCGGCGACGCCGAAGGCTCGATGAATGCCGCGAACATCCTCAAGCCCTCGCTGTCCCGCGGGGAGATCCAGATCATCGGCGCCACCACCTTTACGGAGTATCGCAAATACATCGAAAAGGACGCCGCGCTCGAGCGCCGTCTGCAGCCCATCCGCGTGGAGGAGCCCTCCATTGCGCAGACCGTGGAGATGCTCAAGGGCGTTAAACAATATTATGAAGATTACCATCGCGTGCGCATGAGCGACACGCTGATCGAAAAGGCCGTCAACCTCTCCGAGCGCTACATCAACGACCGCTTCCTGCCGGATAAGGCGATCGACCTGCTGGACGAGGCCTGCACCTGCGCGAATCTGCGCAACAAGAATATCAGCGCGCTGGAAACGGCGCAGCAGACGCTGGCGGAGCTGCAGGAGAAGGAAACTGCGCTCATGGAGGCGCAGGAGAAGGACTATGAGGCGATCGCCGAGGTCAAGGCGGAGCTTTTGCAGACGCAGAAACAGATCGACGAGCTGGAACCGCTGGCCGCTGACAATCAGGTGCAGGAGGAGGATCTTGCCCGCGTGGTGCAGCTCTGGACGGGCATCCCTGCGAGCAAGGTGATCGAGAGCGACCTGCGCAAACTCGGCAAGCTGGAGGACAACCTGCGCGCCCATCTGATCGGGCAGGACGAGGCGATCAAACTGGTCAGCGCCGCGATTCGCCGCGGCCGCGTGCAGATCAGTCCGCGCCGTCGCCCGGCGTCGTTCATCTTCGTCGGCCCCACGGGCGTGGGCAAGACCGAACTGGTCAAGCTCCTGGCCAAGGAGCTGTTTGAAACGCCGGAAACGCTGATCCGGCTGGATATGAGCGAATTCATGGAGAAGCACTCCGTTTCACGCATCATCGGCTCGCCCCCGGGCTACGTCGGCTATGACGAGGCGGGGCAGCTGACCGAAAAAGTGCGCCGCAAGCCCTATTCCGTGGTGCTCTTTGACGAGATCGAAAAGGCGCACCCGGATGTGATGAATATCCTGCTGCAGATCCTCGACGAGG
>JAFZNN010000262.1 GCA_017550895.1 Clostridia bacterium | reverse complement strand
GAATTCATCCACGAAGGTAATGTATTTCGGCACTTTGTGCTTCGCGATGTTCTTCATCATGTATTCGCGGATATCCGCCTCGGTCGCCGTGGAACCTTCTTTTAAGATAATGCAGGCCATGACTTCCTCGCCGTACTGCTCGTCGGGCACGCCGATGACCTGGACGTCGCTGACCTTCGGGTTGGTGTAGATAAACTCCTCGATCTCCTTGGGGTAAATGTTCTCGCCGCCGCGGATGATCATGTCCTTCAGCCGGCCGGTGACCTTGTAAGAGCCGTCCGGCGTGCGGCAGCAGATGTCGCCCGAGTGCAGCCAGCCGTCGGCGTCGATGGTCTGCGCGGTCGCTTCGGGCATTTTATAATAGCCCTTCATGATGTTAAAGCCGCGCGCGACGAATTCGCCGTTCTGCCCGTCGGGCAGATCCTTGCCGGTTTCGGGGTCGATGATCTTGCATTCCACGCCCGGGAACGCGCTGCCGACGGTTTCCACACGGTGATCCTCATCCTCGTTGACCTCGCCCATCGTGCTGCCCGGCGCGGACTCCGTCTGCCCGTAGACGGAAATGATCTCGATCATGTGCATCTCGCGCGCGGCGCGGCGCATCAGATCGGGCGGGCAGTTGGAGCCGGCCATGATGCCGGTGCGGATATGCGAGAAATCCGTCTTTTCAAAGTCCGGATGGTTGAACATCGCGATGAACATCGTGGGTACGCCGTTGAAGCAGGTGATCTTTTCCTGATGGACGCAGGCCAGCGCCGATTTCGGTGAAAAATAGGGGATGGGGCAGAGCGTGCCGCCGTGGGTCATCATCGAGGTCATGGAGAGCGTCATGCCGAAGCAGTGGAACATCGGCACCTGGATCATCATGCGGTCGGCGGTGGAAAGATCCATGCGGTCGCCGATGATCTTGCCGTCGTTGACGACGTTGCGGTGCGTGAGCATCACGCCCTTGGGGAAGCCGGTTGTGCCGGAGGTATACTGCATGTTGCACACGTCGTCGGGCCGGACCATCGCGGCGCGGCGGCGCACCTCCTCGAGCGGCACCGCTTCCGCGCGGTCAAGCAGCTCGTTCCATTCCAGGCAGCCGTCCATTTCAAAGCCGCAGGTGACGATGTTGCGCAGGAACGGCAGACGCTTGGCATAGAGCGCCGCGCCTTTTTCCTGCGAAGCGAGCTCGGGGCAGAGCTCCTGCATGATTTCTTTATAATTTGCGTCCTTCGAGCCTTCGATCATCACGAGCGTATGGGTGTCGGACTGCCGCAGCAGATACTCCGCCTCGTGGATTTTATAGGCCGAGTTGACCGTGACGAGCACAGCGCCGATCTTGGTCGCCGCCCAGAAGGTCAGATACCATTGCGGCACATTGGTCGCCCAGATGGCCACATGATAGCCGGGCTTGACGCCCATGGCAATGAACGCCGCCGCCACACGGTCGACGTCGCGGCGGAATTCCGCATAGGTGCGCGTATAATCGAGGGTGGTGTATTTGAACGCATACTGATCGGGATAGGTTTCCGCCATCACGTCGAGCACCTGCGGGAAGGTCAGGTCGATCATCTCATAGTGCTTCCATGGATAAGTGCCGGTGCCGGCGCGGTTCTGCTGCAGCGCGGCATGGGCCGCATCCTGCTGGGTGACGCCGGCGATATACGCGGCAAAATGGGTCAGCACGATGTCGGGATCGTCGATCTCATCGTTCCAGTCCACGCAGACGAAGCCGTCGTAGTTGAGCGAGCGCAGGGCGTTGAGAAACTGCTCCACGGGCAGATCGCCCTCGCCGATCAGGACGTTTGCGCCGTCCTTGCGGTCGCCCAGACGGACGTGGCGGATATAGGCGCCGAGGGTTTTGATCGTCGTTTCCGCGCTTTCGCCCGCGTCAAAGAGCGTGGCGCGGGTATTCCATGAAACGCCGATGACGGCCGAGCCGATGCAGTTGATCAGATCGAGCACGGTCTGCGTGTGCGCGAAGACGCCGGTGGTTTCAAACAGCAGCTCGATCCCGGCTTCCTCCGCCCGGCGAATGGCGGGCAGCAGCTTTTTGCGCAGAGCTTCCGGCGCGGGCGCGCCGTCCACATGCAGGATCACGGCTTCCACGCCGGCGGCCGCCGCCATAATGATATAGCTGATCACGGCTTCCGCAGTCACCGCGTCGGTATCCGCGCCCTGCGGCACCGTCAGCGCAGAGATCGCCAGCCCGCGGTTGACCAGCTTGCGGCGGGCTTCCGCCGTGCGGTCCACTCGCAGGATGCTGTCGGCATGGAGCTTGCGCTCGAGCGCCGCATCATGGATCTCAAAGCCGGAGAATCCGTAATCCTCCGCCATGCGGCAGGTGTCACGGAAGGAGGCCGGCAGGATATTCTGCGTTGAGAACGTCAGCTTCATGATTGCTTCTCCTCGTAAACGATCTTATTCAGCGCGTTGACGTAGGCGCGGATGCTCGCGCCGACAATATCTGTGGACAGACCGTTGCCCGAATACAGGCGGCCGTTGCTGCGCAGACGCACCAGCGCGGAGCCGAGCGCTTCCTTGCCCTCGGTGACCGCCTGGATTTCAAAGGCGTCCAGCTCGTAGTTGTGGCCGACGATCTGTTCGATCGCCAGGAAGGCCGAATCGATCGGACCGTCGCCCGCGGCAACGCCCGTCAGCTTCTCATCGCCGCAGATCAGCGTGATCTGCGCCATGGCGTTGCTGCCGTTTGTGCATGTGGACATGTAGCTCTCCACATGGTAGGTCGAGGGCACCTGCATGGCCGAGGTCGCGATCACGGCCTCGAGCTCCCGGGCGCCGACGCTCTTCTTTTTGGAAACGCGCTGCACCGCGTCATACACCTTGCCGAGATCCTCGCCCGAGAGGACGTAGCCCAGCGCGGCGGCGGCGTCGCTGACCTGCGCGAGCGTGCT
>JAFZNN010000261.1 GCA_017550895.1 Clostridia bacterium | reverse complement strand
GTTCAGAAAAAGGAAAAGCCGCACACGGCATACTTGATGTATGTCAGTGCGGCTTTGACGCATTTATGGGCGATTTATGCCCCGCAAAACCAATACTGGTTTATGAATCCCTGCCGAACACCGGCGGCATTTTTATAGGTAAGATAATATGCAAAAAAACGGAGCGAGGTTAAATTCCCCGCTCCGCTGTTTTGTTTTGAATCGCGATCAGAATCTCATGATCATCTGGAAGAAATAGAAGACGGCAATGCGGCCATAGAGATTCACATAGTAGAGCGCGCGGTGAATGACGCCGAGCAGCTTGTCGAAGAAGCCGTTTTCGTGGCCCTTGCCGCAGAGCGGACAATCCGCGGTGCGCTGAGTCTCAAGCGCTTTCTCCGCATTGGCGACAATCGCGTCGGCCGCGGCCTTGTTATCCGCAAGCGGCTTAGCGTCGTCGTATTCCAGCGCGTCGATCTGCGTCTTTGCGTCCTCGATGATCTGCTGCGCGGCGGCGCTGTCGCCTTCCTTGGCGAGCGCGTCGAGCGCGGTTTTTTTCTCTTCTTTGTATTCCTCAAACGCGGCGCGGTCGGCATATTCCTGCTCCGCGTCGGTCAGCGCCTGCTTCGCCTCATCGGGCACGAGGGCCTTCTGCGCGTCGGTCAGCGCGTCATAGGCGGCGCGGGCCGCGTCGATCTTGCCCTTGCACTCGTCGGTCAGCGCAACGTCGCCGATGGCGTTGATGGCGTTTTCCGCCGCGTCGGCGGCACGCTGATCATCCAGCTTATCGCCCAACCCCTTCAGATCGGCGGCGGCTTCAATGGCGTCTAAATTCTCATCCCGCGTAAGGCTCTTGTCATAGGCCAGCTCGTCGACCGCTTGCTTCGCGGCTTCGATCAGGGCGGTGGCTTTCTCACTGTCGCCCTCTTCGGCGAACATGTCGGCGATGCCCTTCACAACTTCCTTGTAATACGCAAACGCTTTTTCGTCATCCATCTGCTGGAAGGCGGCCACCGCGTCGAACAGCGCATACTGCGCATTCAGGGGCAGCAGCGCCTTCTGCGCGTCGGTCAGCGCGTCGTAAGCGGCTTTCGCGTCTTCGACTCTGGCCTTGCATTCATCATTTAAAGCGATCTGGCCGATGGCGTTGATCTTCGCTTCTACCGCGTCGGCGGCGCGCTGGTCGGCCAGGGCTTCGTCGAGCGCGTCAAAGTTCGCGGCGGCGTCCACGGCTGCCTTATTCGCATCGAGCGAAATGCTCTGGTTGTAGGGCACGTCGTCGATCGCTTTCTTCGCGGCTTCGATCAGGGCGGCGGTTTTCGCGCTGTCGTCCGCCTTGCCGAGCGCGTCAGCCGCGTCCTTTGCGGCGTCCTTGTAAGCCTCGAATTCTGCCTTGTCCTCGAGCAGCTGATAAGCAGCCTGCGCGTCGGTCAGCGCCTGCTTCGCCTCATCGGGTACGAGCGCTTTCTGCGTGTCGGTCAGCGCGTCGTAGGCGGCTCTCGCGGCGTCGATCTTGCCCTTGCTTTCGTCGGTGTATTCGACCTGGCCGATCTCGTTGATGGCGGTTTCCACCGCGTCGGCGGCGCGCTGGTCGGTCAGGGCATTCTCGAGCGCCGGAAGGTTCGCGGCGTTGTCGACGGCGGCCTTGTTTTCCTCAAGCCCCTGGCTCCGGTCGTAGGTCACGCCCTCGACCGCAGCCGCAGCGTCTTCGATCAGCTGGGCGGCCGCGTTGCTGTCGCCCTCGAGCGCCTTGCCTTCGATGCCGGTGATGATCTGCGCTTTGTATTCGTTAAAGGCCTGCTCGCGGGCCGCCTGCATCGTGCCGGGCTCGTAAACCTTGTGCTCGTCCGAGAAGGTCTGCGTGCCGAGCGTGACCTCGGCGGTATAGGTCGTATAAGCGTCGTCATTCAGGGTCGCTTCTACGCGCGTGCCTTTCGTGGGTACAACTTTGTCAGATGCTTTGGTCTCGCAGCCGAGCGTGCAGGTCGTGCTATAGGTCACCTGCGAGAGGTCATTGTCATCCCAGACCCACGTCGGCGTCGCCCAGACGTGGTTGCAGCCGAGCTCAAACGTCAGCGTTGCCGCATCGGGAGCATTGTTATAATTCGTCCCGTCCGGATCGGAGGGATCGTTCGAAAAGGATGCGACGAACTGATATTCACCGGTCTCAGTAAAGAAAAACGGATAATCCGCCGGCACATCCATCGTCCGAACGCCGTTCTCGAAGAAAGAAGCTGCCATGGCCACGGTATTTATTTTGCCTGACGGAGCAGTCATTTTAAGCAAGACGTCGCCCTTGGCGTCCGCAGGGATGGTGATCGTGACCCGCGCTTCGGTGCCGGCTTCATTCGTCGGTTCCGACGTCATCGTGATCACCGGGTCTGCCGGGTTGACCGTGAGCGACGCTCCGGCGGTCTTGGTCAGATAAAGATCGCCGTCGCCGCTGTAGATCGCCGAGACGGCGTAGGTGTCGGCGCCCAGCTTCTGACTGATCTGCGCCGTGCCGTCGCTCACGTCAGCGTTGAACGGGCCGATGGTGGTTCCGTCTTTTTCGCTCGTCAGCGTAAATCTGACCGTGCCGGTCGCGTCGGAGGGCAGCGTCGCGGTGATGACCGCGTTGCTGCCGTAGGTCACGGTCGGGGCGCTCACGGTCATGTCGGGAGCGCCCGCGCAGGCGGCCTTGCGCGCCTCGTTCATTGTGCCGCAGACCGTGCAGGTGTAGCGGTCGGCGCCGGTGTCGCCGTAGGTATGATTGATCCCCTTGACCGTGACGCTGTCAAGATTCAGGTGGTACTGGTTGGTGCAGTCGAAATGCCGGAAGGCCAGAAACACCGTCTTGCCCGCATAGTCGCTCAGATCGACCGTGTTCTCAACATAAGCATTCGGGCTGTCATTGGTCTGTTCCATGAGCTTCGTCTTCATATAGTCGGCGGGCTTGCCGGCGGGCAGCGCCGGCGCGGCGGGATCCGCCGCCTCATAAACGTAGACGCCGTAGTGCTCTGCGAAATCCCAGGAATCCTGCCCCGTCACCCAGAAGGTGAGCGTCGCCGCCTCCTCCGGAACGACGATGGCGGGCGTGATCGCCCAGTTATCGGGGGTCAAAGGTCCGGAGTGATTCAAATAGGATTCCGAATACAGTATGCCGTTTCCGGAGTGCATGCTTTGTCTCGTATCAAAGACACTGTAATCACAAATATTATGGTTCCAGCCGTGACCGTCGCCGTCGGAATCAACGAAGGTCCAGCCCGTCGGTTCGCGCTCGAATTCCTCCGTGAAGGCAACGGCCCCGCACGTCGGCGTGACGTGCTGCTTCAGATAGGCGAAGCGCGCGTCTCCCGCAGTATAGGTTAAATACTCAAAGTGATGCTCTTCATAAAAATCATCCACATTTTTTTTGATCAGCGCCGTGCTGCCGTCCGCGCTGACGTAGAAGTACGAAAACAACTGAAGGTCAGTGAAAATATCTTCCGAGCAGCGATAGCCTTCATCCTCCAGCAGCTTGTGGAGATCGAACCAGTAATCGCCGTCGTTCAGCGTGGCAAGGTCACACTTGGGGATTTCATAGAACACGGGCGCGTCGGTGATCTCGACGAGCGGGCTCGCGAAATCGGTCTTTTTATCGCCGTTGCACTGCTCGTTGAAAACGTAGAGCTTGTCGCCCTCGTTCAGCTTGCCGGCGGCGTTGAGCGTGACCGTGTTCGTGCCGGTCTGCGCGTCGCCGAGCACGCCGTACTACGTCACCTCGCCGCTGCCGTTGACGATCATGGCGGAGATCTTTTCATTCTCGCCGGTCGTCGCGCCGCTGTAGGTGATCACCCATTTGTCGCCCAGCCGGCACGCGGAGGCGGTGAAGTCGCTGCGGCTCTCATCGAGCAGCGTCAGCTTCCATTCGGCGCCGTCGTAATCGCTGACCGCCGTCAGCCCGCTGCCCGCCTTGCCGCCCGCGGGGGCAGAGGTGAAGAGGACAGCGTTCAGATGGATATTCAAAGCGGGACGAACAGCGATGTTATCGTCGTCTACATGGTTGCCACCGTCGGCCACGAAGCCGTAGTTGGTGACGAAAGCTGCACAGTTACTACTGTCGCCGGGCGACCGCAGCCACCAATAGTCTGCGGCGCCGTTGGCATACATGCCGTTCGTGCCCGTATGACCACCGGCGCTGACAAACGCGGTGTTCGTCGCCTTGCGCGTATCCGCGCTGTCGTAGCCCTCCGGGAAGCCATACGCCGCAGTCGTCGCCTCCGCGATCGAGAGCAGGAACACCTGATCCGTGGTGTCGTTGCCGCCCGCGGTGCCGTAGTAAGGGTTATTGTCGTTGACGACCGTATCCTCCGGGATCGCCGCATGCTCGGCGTCAGAAAACGCCGCGCTGCAGAAATCGCCGTTCAGCCAGGAGCGGACCGTGCTGTTCTCCCAGGTAATGGACGTCTCGTGTTCGTAATACTGCACCACGTCCAGATTCTGATCGGCAAGCAGAAACAGCTTGCCGTCCGCGTTCGAGAGCACGCGCCATTTCACAGGCTCTTTGCTGTCCGCGCTGCTCTGCATGTAATTGCCGAACCAGACGCTGCTCTGCTGCGCGCCTTTGATGAAATCCGCCGCGCCGCCGGTCACAAGCACGATCGCTTTGCCCGTGCCAGCCGCAGAAGACCGCAACGGCAGACCGCCGACGCCGGCCGCCGCCGTGCCGAGCGCGAGCGTCAGTGCCAGAAGGACGGACAGGAGTTTTTTCGCGTTTCGCATAACAACAGCTCCTTTTTTGAATTGAACCAGAATAAAATAAAAATTAAACTACTTCAAAATAACTTTACCACATTCTCGCGCGCAGGGCAAGTGTTTTTTTGCGATAGGAATCAAAAGATGAAAAAGCCGCCGCGGCCAGACGGGTTTGTATTCTCTTATATTTCATGCGCGCCGCGCAGGAAAGCGTCGACGTCATTTCCAAAGTAAAAACTGTGTTGACAAAGAAAAAGGCGTTTGTTAAAATTGAAACAAAGACGTTGTGCAGACGCACCGATTCGGTCGTCAACGGAAAGGAGCCCGATATGAAACGAATCAAGCCGATTCTGATCCTGCTTTGCGTGCTCGCGCTGCTTGCGGGGTCGGTCACCTGCGTGCTGATGAAGCGCACGCCTTTGCCCGCGCAGCGCGAGGTGCTCATCGAGCCCGTGCCCGCCGCAAATCCCCTGCGCCTATCCGAGGAAGTCAAGGGCGTGGGCGAAAGCCGGTTCTTTATCCAGTCGCCGAACAAGGCGGCGCTGCAGACCGTTTCCGTCGCGCAGTTCGGCGCTGACCCGGCGCTAGAAGACAACGCCGCGGCGCTCAACCGCGCCTTCGCCTACTGCAAGGAACACCCGGGCACGCGCCTGCAGTTTGACAAAGCGGTCTATTACGTTTCCGACCGCCTGATC
>JAFZNN010000260.1 GCA_017550895.1 Clostridia bacterium | reverse complement strand
GCAGATGCGGCAGCAGGGCGTTCGCAAGCGGCTGCGCGAGCGCCGCAGGCAGCTTCGGCAGCTGCAGCGCCAATCCGGCGACGCCGCCGAGCAGATCGCCGGTGCACCCGTCGTCAAGTGACGGGCGCAGAAGCGCCGCGAGGGCATAAGCATCCGCGCGAAACAGCGGTTCTTCGGTCAGATCATACAGATGCAGCAGCGCCGCGAGCATGCCGCCCAAACCGGACTGCAGCGATACGCGCTGATCGGAGAGCGTCACCGGCTGCATACGCGCCAGCATGTCGGCAAACGGCGCGTAATGCGTGTGCATCGCGCGCAGGATCGCGGCCTCGCCGGTCCGGTGATACAGCGCGGCATAAGCGCAGAGAATCCCGAGCATGCCGTGATAAAGGCCATAGCCCGCGCTTTGCAGATAGAGGTTGCCGTCCGCGCCGCGCTCGAGCTGCATCCAGCGGGAGGAAAGGGCGGAAACCGCGCCGCTTTCAAGCAGACGGAACGCGCAGCGCTCCGCCGTTTCCCCGGTCAGCGGCACGGGGGTTTTCTTTTCGAGCGGCCGCGCCGCCGCGATCGCCTGCGAGAGGATGCGATCCTGCGCCTCCAGATCGGCCGGGCAAAGCGCCGCGAGGCGGTCGGCAACGGCTTCTGCGGGCGAACGGACAAAAAAGTCCGGCCGTACGCACACGCCGCCGCTCCAAAGGCCGCGGTCTTCAAACGGCACGGTCAGGCGCGGAATATCGCCGCGCAGCAGCGCCTGCGCCTCCACCGCCGTCACGTCCGCCATGAACGCCGCTCTGTTCGGGCGCACATCCTTCTCGTGCCCGGCGGACAGCAGCGTCGTCAGCGCGTGCAGACGCTGTTCCTCCGGCAGCTTCTGCGCGAACCGGAGCAGCCGCGCGTAGACCTCGGTCGGGCGCAGCAGCACGCGGCATTCGCAGCCGGCAAAGCCGCCGAGCGCCGCCGCAAACCGGGCGCGGTGCGCCAGCGCGAACGCATAGGCCTCGGCATAGCCCGCGCGCACCTCTTTTTCATAATCATATATATAACAGGGCTGCTCGTCAAGCAGCAGCATGTTTTCCCCTGCGGGATCGTCGCCGATCAGACCGGCGCACAGACGCGCGCGCCCGCCCTCCGCGCGCCAGTTCGGCAGCAGATGGGCGCGCAGAACGGAACCGGCCAGATTCTTTCGCGCTTCCTCCACCGGCACGCTTGCGGCGGAAAACAGCGTCTCCGCGTCGACGATCACCGGCGTATCCTTGCACGCGATGATGTTTTCTTCGTGCAGGTCGGTGCTGCCGAAGAGGTCGGCAAGGAAAATCATCGCGCCGCAGCGGCGAAAATACAGCGCGGCGTCGGCCCCTGTTTCCGCCGGCGTATGCGGCACGACAGCGGCGTGATAGCCCGCCGCCGTTTCCTCCAGCACCTGCTCGCAGGCGGGTGCAGAAAGAAAGCCTTCCTGCTTGAGTGAGAACAGGAAAGCTTCCAGCGCTTTTTCCGTCCGCGCGCTGCGCGGCTTTCGGTAATATGCGGTTTTGCCGTCAACGACCAGCGCGACCTGTCGGCCGCCGTGCCGGTCGCCGCGTGGGATGATATTCCGACTGTCCATCGCGTGTTATTTGATTTCGCCGTTTGCCTTCATTGCATCATACTTTGCCTGAATCTTCGCAGCCTGCTCGGGATAGAGCTTCTTAAAGCAGAACCGCGCGGACACCTTGCCGAATTCGCCGGTATCGCCGTAATGCGCCGCGGCGCACAGGCGGCATTTGCGCTGAAAAATGCACTTCATGCACTCATCCAGCAGCGGCACATTGTCCGACCATTCCTGCACCTGCCGCCAGCATTCCGCAAAACCGAGCTTGCGCGGGTCAAAGGTGAAGGTGTCAAAGCTGATGCAGGGCACCATCATGCCCTGCCAGTTGATGAAAATCATCGATTTTCCGGCGCTGCACTGCAGGCCCTTTACGTCGGGCTCCTTGGGAATCACAAAGCTGCTGAAAAAATCATCGACGTAATCCGAAACGCTCACGCCGGTCACTTCGCTCAGGTGCGCGGTTTCCAGCTGCTTGTATTCTTTATAGTCAACAATCTCCTGCGCCACCGTTTCGTCGTCACACTTGCCGGAATTGATCAGCGCATCCGTCGGAAAAATCGCGAGCTTGCGTTCTCTGGCATAGGCCAGCACAGCGTCCATATCGCTGAAATTCTCCTTGCCCGCCGTATAATTCAGAATCACGGTAAACCCTCTGGCAGTCAGACGGTCGATGTTGCGCATGACCTTCTCAAAAGCGGCGCCGTTGCCACAGTTGCGTTCATAAGTTTCGGCGCTCATGCCGTAGAGCGTCACGTTGATTTTCGTCGGGGGACATTTTACGAACAGGTCAAAGATTTCATCCGTGATATTGGAGCCATTCGTAATGATGCTCAGCTGCAGATTCTGCTTGTAGGCATATTCGTACAGCTGAACGAAATCGGGGTGAATGGTGCATTCGCCGCCGGAAAAAGAGACGCCGTCCACGCCGAGACGAACGCTTTCGTCAATATAATACTTCCAGTCGTCAAAGCGCAGGATCCGCTGGCCGGCCGCTTTCAGCTCCTCCGGAGATTTCCGGATATAGCAGAAGCCGCAATTGAAATTGCACAGCGGCAGCAGCTCAAGCTGCACGCCCGTCGCCTTGCGCAAGACGTTTGCCCGCGAAACTAAATAATGATTGTAAATACCGGCAAGGTCCGCGTTCTCCCCTTCCGCCTGCTGCGCCTGCGTCAGCAGATCAAAAAGAGATCGTTTCTTTTTCATAATCAGTCCTCTTTTTTATCGATCAGTCCGTTTGCGTCCATTTTTTCAAGGAACGCGCGCGTGTCTTTCTGGGCAAGCGCGGCGTCAATGCCGTAATGCGCCTGCAGCGCCGCGGCAAGCGTTTCTTCATCGGTGAACGCCTGCAGCTGCCCCCACAGGAACGCGCCGGCCTCGTTCAGGACGACGGCCGCCGTAAAATCGATCGCCTGCGTGCCGCGCGGTATGACCACATACTCGTCGGCAATATTTCTCATCTGAAAATACTCTTTCACTTTATACTGCATAACAAACTCCTTCCTGGCCTCCTGGTAAGACGTTTCAAAAATTGTGTCGAACAGCACGGCGACCGCTTCCTCGCTGATATCGCAGGAAAGCTCGTAGACCGGCACGTTTGCCGCAACCGCATTGATGGCGGCGAGGTACTGCTCCTCGACCTTTTCGGTCAGCGGAAACACATAATTGTGCAAATAAATATGCGACAGCGCCTCGGCGGGACAAAGACGACGCACGCGGTTCTGCTTTGCCTGCACGACATAAACGATCGCTTTGAGCGGCACAAACTCGTTTTTGATCATCCGCTCCTTGCCGCTCCATGGGCTGCCGTGGGCGTAGATCACGCCGCCGTCGTTGATGACGCACGGCTTGTCGTAATTCAGGATCGCGCAGTGCAGGTGCCGCTTCCAGAGATTCGCCTGCGTGCTCTTGCCTGCGCCGGAAAGTCCGCAGAACAGGATACCGTTGTTTTTATAAACCGCGGCGGCGGAATGGATCATGAAACTGCCCGTGCTGACAAGGCGATAGACATAGGCCTGCATTAAAAGATAGGACGCCTCATATTCCCCGTCGCTGCGCACGCTGTCGCTCATAAAAACGTCCGTGTGCGCATAGTCTTCGCGCAGCCTTGCGTAGCAGCCGCAGAACGAGATCCAGTCCTTCTGCTGCGCATCTTTGTAAAAGCAATAATCGCCCAGCGATTTCAGAAGCGTTAAGCCGTTGATATCTGCATCGCTGAGCGGATGAAAACATACGGAAAAAGAGGGGAGCTTGCCATCCTCATTCCGGAACGGCGCAAACTGCCCCTCAATATCCTTGCTCAATAAAAAGTTCTCTGAATTCAGGCTAAACACAAAAAACGAAATTAGACGGGAGCACTCTTCGTGCTGTAGCACTGATGAATCGTGGACGCGGGCAGCGTAAGCATGGAAACATAGCTGCCGTCGTTCTGGCATTCGCCTTGCACATGGCCGCCGGACCAAACAACGTCAGACGGGCAGCTCGCATAGGCCGCGAAGTTATCCTTCACATCCAGATTCACTTTCACAAGATCGGGACTCTGATACATAGTTATTTCCTCCGTTAAAAATAATTGTGAATTAATTAGTCAAGCGCGCAGGGCAAGTTTTTGGTTCTCGCGATCACAGAAGCGATCTGCGCAGCCTGTCTCTCTTCGACGGTCATTTCTTCCCATTCTTGCTGGGAGTACGCGCCGCCGGCAACGCTGTCAAGCAGTTCTTCGGTCAGTTCGATCCCGGCCGCTGCAGCTTCCTTTTTGAGTTCTTCAAGAGTTGCCATGGTTTTTCCCCTTTCTTCATTAAAGAATAAAATACCTGCAAAGCCATGATAGCACAAACCTGTCATGCTGTCAACAGTTTTTTTGCATTTTTTTGGATTTTTCGAACAATTATTTACAGTAAATATATTATACCAGATCCAGCCGTTCAAACAGCTCCAGGCGGGCCTGACCGGCTTCGGAGAGCTCTTCCCTGCGGTCAAGCCGGGTCGACGGCGAGCTGACGCCCACGCGCAGGAGCTTCCAGAACTTGGAAACCAGTCTGTGCATCACACAGAACGGATAGAGCCATTTGCGCTTGAAGAGCACGGGATAATAAAGCTGCATCTCCCGCAGGGTCGGAAACAGCGCATGGCGGTATTCCCGGCGGGTCTCCTGCCCGATCTTCCGCAGCTCGTCGCTGTTATGCTTCGCAAGCGCGCCGGTGTAGCGGTAATACCGCCAGGCATCCACGGCGTGCTCCTCAAGATTGACGCCCTGCCAGCCGCCCAGCTCGAGGTCGTCAAGCAGCGCCAGCATATTCTCGTCATCCATGGCCGGCGGCAGCGGCAGCGCGTCGGGGTCAAGGCCGCAATAGCGGACCAGCGCGCCGAAGATCAGCCGCACGGTATAGGCGTATTTTGTTTCTTCCAGGGCCTTCGTATAGCGCTTCCGGTCGATCGCGCCGGCGTTGCCAACGGCGTAGAGCGCCGTATCCATCATCATGCGCAGGCTCGTGCCGCCATAGAGGAAATGCTTCATCATGTGCTCGGTCAGGAAGAGCAGCGCGATCGTCGGCTCGAGCACCGGGAACGGCAGATCGAAGGCCGTCACCGTCTGCGCGGTCTCCATCGCCTGCGCGTCGAGATTCCAGCAATGCGTGAGCGTATGGCGGAACATCTCCGGCAGCAGGGCGATATGCACCTCCACCAGGCCGATCGTCGGATGCTCAAAGATGGAATGATTGAAGTAATCCGGCCGCTGCTTTTTCAGCGTGAATCCGTTTTGCAGCAAAAAGTCCTGCGACGCCTTCTCATCCGCGGGCGCAACGAGCAGATCCGTGTCGGCGGAGACGCGCAGCTCGGGATTCGCGTAGAACCGCGCCACGTCCGCGCCCTTGATGACCAGCGTCCGGATCCCGGCGGCCTGCATCTTGCCCACAACGGTCAGCATCTGCTCTGTTTTCAGCAGGTTTCTGAGCGCCGCGCCGCGCGCTGAGGTCAGCAGCCGGTCGCGGGTCTCGGCCGGGCAGCCGAGGTCTTCCCGCTTGAGAGCGATCGCCGCCGTGTAGGTGACGCTCTGGTTCGATGCAAGCGACGCCACGCGCTCCCAATCCACCGGCGCATGCGGCTTAGACGCGGGCAAACCGCGCGCACCGCAGCCGAACAGATGCATCAGATATTCCATTTCGTTGGTCATCGCTTCACCGCCTTTCCGGTTGAATGATTGCCGAACGACGCCGTTCAGATATCCACGCGCTGCCGCTCGACCAGCTCGGCGAACATGCCGCCCTTCGCGATCAGCGCGTCATAGGTGCCGTCCTCGACGATCCTGCCCTGATCGAGCACGATGATCCGGTCGCAGTTGCGGATGGTCGAGAGCCGGTGCGCGATCACGACGCGGGTGCATTTCAGCTTTTCCAGCGCGTCGGACACATGCTTTTGCGTGAGGTTGTCGAGCGCGGAGGTCGCCTCGTCAAACATCAGGATGCGCGGCTTGGGCGCAACGGCGCGGGCGATCATCAGGCGCTGCTTCTGCCCGCCGGAGATCCCGCCGCTGCCCTCGGAAATGATCGTGTGCATGCCCATGGGCATTTTGCGGATATCCTCGGCCATGCCGGCCATTTCCGCCGCCTCCCAGGCGCCGTCCATCGAAAGCTGCGGCGCTGAGATCACAATATTGGAATAGATATCGCCGGAGAAGAGCTTGCCGTTCTGCATCACGACGCCGATGCGGCTGCGCAGGGAGTGCAGATCCAGCGTCGCGAGGTTCTTGCCGTCGTAATAGACCGTCCCCTTCTGCGGCTGCTCGAAGCCGAGCATGATGCGCATGAGCGTGGATTTGCCGCAGCCGGTCGAGCCGACGATGGCGACATACTGCCCGGCGTTGATCTTCAGATTCAGCCCGTTGATCACCGGCGGCATAGATTCGCTGTAGCGGAAGGTGATGTTGTTCAGCTCGATCGCGCCGGACAGGCGCGTGATCACGTGCTTATCCTCGGCCACTTCCGGCGTCGCCTCAAGGATCGGCCGGATCAGCTCCAGGCCGGGCTTGATCTGGGAAATCTCCGAGGAGGTGGCGATCAGCGTCATAAACGCGCCGCTGACCATGCCGTAAGCCACGCTGAAGGCCATGTACTGCGCGACCCCGACGCCGGCGTTTGCGGCAAAATAGTAAATCAGAATGGTGCCGAGCGTGTTGACCGCCAGAATGATGGCGTTGACCAGCTTGACCACGGTCTGCGGATTGTATTTTCTCTCGGCCGTCTTTTTGTAGAGCTTTGCCCACTTGGAAAAGCTGCGTTTTTCCGCGCCGGAGAGCTTGATCTTCTGAATGCCGGAAATCAGGGAATAGACCAGGCCGCGTTCCTTGCTCTCCGCCTCCATGATCTCCTTGAAGTTGTTCATCTGCAGGGAGGAAACGATCAGGAAGATCGCGAGCGTCACGAGCACCACAACGATCGCGGGGACCGTGAGCGCAGGCGCATAGCTGAAAATCTGCCCCACATAAGCCAGGGATAACAGCGCGGTCAGTCCGCCGCCGAGCAGGATCGACGACACGGAGGTGCAGAGCATTTTGATCTGCGTCAGGCGGTTCGCCAGATCGCCGGAGCTGAATTCCTTGAAAAACGAGGTGGGCAGAGAGAGCAGGCGCATCATCGCCGCGGACTCCACGGAAACGCTCATTTTGGTGTTGATCCGCGCGGTGAACAGCGATTTGATCACATTCGTGAGCAGCGAGGCTACGGAAACGCCCACCAGCAGCGTGAACGCCGCAAAGAAGACGCCCATCTCCCCCACGTCGATCACCTTGCCGAAGATCAGGCCGTTCGCATAGGTCAGCAGCATGCCGATCCCGGTGACCGCCAGGGAGGCGACCACGATCATCAGCCAGTCAAAGACGGTGACCGACTGCGCAAAATAGCGAAACAGATCCTTCGCGGTCATCGGCCGCTGCGGAAACGGTTTATAGAAGCACAGCGCTTCGTCGCAGATCTGCGCGCTGTTCTTTTTGGTCACGCGCACGGTCTTGCCGCTCTCCGCGTCAAAATAGGTGTAGCCGGAAATCCTGCCCGGGATCAGCGCGATCACCGCGCCGTCGACCGTCGTTGCAAGAAGCGGACCGATGCCGTTGCGATACCAGTCGCCCTCCAGCTTTACGTCGCGGCGCATGATGCCCGTCGGGCGCAGCAGATAATCCAGCTGGTCGCTGACCTGCTTGATATTGGACGGCAGCTCCTGGGGCGCGATATGGTAGAAGCTCAGGATTTCAAAGATCGCGTTCTTCGCCTGCCGGCTCTGATCCTTGAGGATATCCGCAAGCGCGCGCTTGCCCATCACGACGCCGGACATTTCCAGAAACGCTTCGGACAATACCTGGTTGTCGTTTTCCAGACGTTCTTTTATTTGATCGTCAAAGATTCCCATATCGTCACCTCCTTACTCGCTGGTGATCAGCTCGGCATAGAGCCCGCCGTTCTTCATCAGGGTTTCGTGCGTGCCGCGCTCAACGACCTCGCCGCTGTCCATGACGATGATCTCGTCGCAATCACGGATCGTCGAAAGCCGATGCGCGATCACGATGCAGGTGATGCCGCGATCCCGGATCGACTGGACGACCTCGAATTCCGTCTTGGCGTCCAGCGCGGAGGTTGCTTCATCCATGATGATGATCGTCGGATCCTGCGCGAGCACGCGCGCGATCTCAAGCCGCTGCCGCTGCCCGCCGGAGAAATCCTTGCCGCCCTCGAGGATGCGGTACTGATAGCCGCCGCTGCGCATCATGATATCGTCATGGATATGCGCGTCACGCGCGGCGATGAGCATCTCGAAATCCTCGATGGAATCGTCCCACATCTTGATATTGTTCGCAATCGTATCTTCAAACAGAATAATATCCTGATCGACCATGGCGAGCGAGCCGATGCGCACGGAGCGCCGGATCTCATCCATCGGCTTGCCGTCAAGCAGGATCTCGCCCTCCCACGGGCGATACAGGCCGGAGATCAGCTTGGCGAGCGTCGATTTGCCGCAGCCGGAGCCGCCGACAAAGGCGACGCTGCTGCCGGGCTTGAGCTTCATGCTGAAATTCCGGATCAGGGGCGCAGCCAGCGGCGAATAGCCGAAGGTGACGTTGCGCAGCTCCACCTCGCCGGTCAGCTTGCTGAAATCATCCGCGACCGCGGGATCCTCCGAGGCCGCTTCCGTGCTGATATCCGGCTCGTAGGTCATCACGTCCTGAATGCGCTCCATATTCGTGCGCATTTCCTGCAGCTTCTGCCCCGCGTCGATCAGGCTCCTGACCGGGGACTGGAACAGCCCCATCAGGCTTTTGAAGGCCGTGACCATGCCGATGGTGAACGCGCCGTTGAGCACCAGATAAATGCCGATGGCGAGCACCAGGCTGTCCGCAAGGGTGGAAACCAGCTCGGGCACCACGCCGAGCATCTGATTGATGCGGGCATAGCGCACGTCCTGCGTGTTGACGCTGGCCTGATAGCCGGCCCAGCGTTGAAAATAGCCGTTTTCCGCGCCGGAGGCCTTGATGGTTTCCATCATTTCGATGCCGGTCACGGTCGCGCCGGCGAGCTTGCCGGCGTCGCGCATCTGCACGCGCGTGACGTTGATTTTCTTATTGGAGATCATGCGCGCAACAAACAGGTTGATGATCGTTGCGGCCAGGGAAATCAGCGCCAGCGGCACGCTGTAGCTGAGCAGGATCACGAAATAGACGATCGCCAGCAGCGCGTGGAGCACCATCGGCGCGAGCGTGCGGATCAGTTCCTTGGCGATCGATTCGTTTTTCTTCTGCCGGTCGGCGATATCGCCCGCCATGCGCTGCGCATAGAACTGCATCGGCAGACGGAGAATGTGCCACATATATCTGGAATTGGAGATGATCGCCAGCTTGCCCTCAATTTTCATCGAGTAAACGCTGTTGATGCAGCCGGCAATGAACTGCAGGAGCGTGAGCGCGAGCATCGCGCCGATGAGCGGCATGAGCCATTCCGGCTGCTGCTTTGAGAGAATGCGGTCGAGGAACACGCGCTGGAACGCCGGCGAAATCATGCCGATCAGCGCGGTGATGATCGTGGTGAGCACAACAAACAAAATGGCCGTTTTGGAGCCCACCAGCCGCTCGCGCGCAAACGAAAGCATGCTCTTGGGCTTGCCTGCGGGTTCAAACGCCTCCGTCGGCTCGAATTCCATATAGATGCCGGTGAACGCCTTTTCG
>JAFZNN010000259.1 GCA_017550895.1 Clostridia bacterium | reverse complement strand
TAGGGCACTATCTTGTGGCCCTTATAGAGCAGGCCCTTTTCGTCGATGGTCTTTAAGGCCCACCATACGGATTCGATATAGTCGTCCGTATAGGTGACGTAGGGGTTTTCCATATCGGCCCAATAGCCGACGGAATCGGACATCTGCTCCCATTCGCCCTTGTACTTCCAGACGGATTCCTTGCACTTTGCAATGAAGGGCATAACGCCGTAGCCCTCTATCTGCTCCTTGCCGTCAAGACCCAGGAGCTTTTCGACCTCGAGCTCGACGGGCAGACCGTGGGTATCCCAGCCGGCCTTGCGCGGCACGTTGAAGCCCTTCATCGTGCGGTAGCGGGGGATCATATCCTTGATCACGCGGGTGAGCACGTGGCCGATATGCGGTTTGCCGTTGGCGGTCGGCGGGCCGTCATAGAAGGCGTAGGTCGGGCAGCCTTCGCGGTTGCGGATGCTCTTGCGGAACACGTCGTTTTCGTTCCAGAAATCGAGCACCGCCTTCTCGCGGGTGACGAAATCAAAATTCGTCGGCACTTTTTTATACATCGCGCATCCCTCTATTCCTTAATAATGAATTACAGATTTACAATCTATTAGTTTAGCATAATTTCCCGGGCTTGTCAATCGAAAAACAAGCAAAAGGCGCGCCGCGAAAGCGCCGAAAGCCCTTGCTTTTTCCGCCGCAATCGGATAAAATAGTGAAAAAGAGGGTCTGCCTGGCAGAACCATCCGAACAACAGGGAGGAAAACGCAAATGAAACTTCGTATCACGGTTTGCCTGCTCTGCGCGGCGCTGTGCCTGCTGAGCGCCTGCGGGGCGCGGCCTTCGCCCGCCGCACAGACGACGGCGGCGACGGAGGCGACGACGAAGCGGCGCGGGAATCCGATGGAGGAGGTCGCAGACGCCGCGGCCTTTGCCGAGCGGCTGGGCATCACGCTCGAGGCGCCGGCGGACGCGCAGGACGCGGTCTATACGATCGTGAGCGGCACGGCGGCGCAGATCGATTTCATGGCCGGCGGGCAGGAATATATGCTGCGCGCGCAGAAGCAGGAAACGGGGACGGACAATCTCTCCGGCCTGTACGGCGACGTCACGGCGACGGAACCGCTCGCGGACGGCGCGGTGCTGGAAACCGTCGATCTCGGCGGCTGGTCGGCGCTGCGGATCAGCTGGACGGACGGCGACATGGAGAAGGTGCTCGTGACCGACAGCGGGGACGCGGCCGCGCTCAAGGCAATATACGATTCCATCAAATAATAAAAGAAAACGGCGCGTCCGGTCCGGCCGGACGGCAGCGTTTCATAATCCAGTATTGGTTTTGCGGGGCATAAATCGCCCCTAGCCAGATCAGCATAACTGGAACACGCGCAAAACGCGCCATTCTCGCGGCCTTTGCCGTTTTCGCGCTTGCATGGCGTCAGCCAAGCTGCGCGCTCAAGCCGCCAAATCCCATCGAAACTGCCTGCCTTTTGCGTGCTGCGCAGTTTCCGTTCGGCTGATTTGGTCTCAGACACGGCAAAAAGC
>JAFZNN010000258.1 GCA_017550895.1 Clostridia bacterium | reverse complement strand
GTGAAAAAGCCCCTGCTGACCTATGCCGCCATGCTGGTCGTGGCCTTTATGTACCGCTTCGTGTATGTTTCGGGCATGCAGGACACGTCGCTGTATTTCAACCGCCTGCCCGCCATGCTGGACGTGTACGCCAACGGCATGTTATTCGCCTGGCTGCACGCCGCGCTTCAGAAGCGCGCGAAACCGCGCTGGTGGACGGCGCTGCTCGCCGCCCTGGCGTGCGCCGCCGCGCTGGCCGGCCTGTGGCATGTGATGGAGCTGCAGTCGCACCGCTTCGGCGGCGAGAACATCCGCATGGGGCAGATGATCTACCGCTATCCGCTGAGCCTGTTGGGCGGCGCGTTCCTCGCGGCGGGCTGCATGGCGCCGCGCTGGTTCCAGTGGCTGTGGAACAACCGGCTGATGCGCTTTCTGGCCGGCATTTCCTATAACCTGTATATCTGGCATTTCTGGCTGATGCTGCGGCTGCGCGCCTGGCATATACCGCCCTATACCGACGAGATGCCCCAGCGCGCCGGCGAGATGCCCTGGCAGCTACACTACACACTGCTGTGCTTCGCCGGAGCCGTGGCCATGGGAACGCTGGTCACCTACGCCTGGGAGCGGCCGTTGAACCGGCTGGGAAGCCAGCTGTTCTTAAAGCGCGGGCGGCACGAGCGGAAAAGAATACAATAATCCGCGTACAGAGAGAGCGCTCCCGCCCAGGGTCGGCCGGGCGGGAGCGCTTGATTGATTCCTCAAAAGGCGGCGCGTCAGCGGATCGGCGGCTCGCCGTCGAATTCGTAGGCCAGGGTGTAGTTTTCACAGCCCTCGAAGGCGTCGTCGGCGATGTAGGTGACGCTGGTGGGGATATTGATGAGCCGCAGGCTCGTGCAGTCCGCGAAGGCGCGCGGGCCGATGGTGGTGACGCCGTGCGGCAAGATCACCCGCTCGATGGAGGTCATCCCCGCGAAGGCCTCCTCCTCGATGACGGTGACGGAGGCGGGCACGGTGAGGATGGCGGTGTAGAGCGGAGTGGCGAAGCTGATGGCGGCGTTGAAGAGGGGGTCGTTGTTAAGGCCGATGATGATCTCATCGTTCCAGTACGCCTCCGCGCCGTCGAAGAAGACTTCGGCCAGGGCAGTGCAGCCGTCGAACGCGTAAGGCTCGATGGTTTCCACGCTGCCGGGGATCGTGACGCTCGCCAGGCTTTCGCAGCCATAGAACGCGCCCGCATCAATCAGGGTCACGCCGTCGGGGATCGCGATGTCCATCAGGCTGGCGCAGTTACAGAACGAACCTTCATTAATCCACGTTAGGCCGCCGGGGAGCGTGACGCCCGTCAGGCTGGAGCAGCCCGAGAAAGCATACATGCCGATGTCTGTCACGCTGGAGGGGATTGTGATGTCCGTCAGGCTGACGCAGTTTTCAAACATGTAGATTCCAAGGAGCGTCACGCCGTCCGGAATCGTGATGCTCGTCAGGCTGGCGCACTCCGCGAAAGCGTACACTCCGATGTCCGTCACGCTGGTGGGGATCGCGATGTCCGTCAGGCTTTCGCAGCCATAGAACGCGCCGTCTCCAATCGAAGTTACGCCATCCGGAATCGTGATGTCTGTCAGGCCATAGCAGCCATAGAAAGCATTGCCGCTGATGTCGGTCACGCCGTCCGGAATGGCGTATACGCCTTCAAGCCCACCCGGGTACACAATAATGGCCGTCATATCCTTATCGAACAGTACGCCGCCCACGGAAGCAAAGAACGGGTTGTTCGCGTCCACCTGAATGCCGGTCAGGCCGCCGCAGGAGCTGAATGCCCAATCGCCAATGCTGGTCACGCTGCCCGGGATCGTTATACTCGTCACGTTGTCGCAGTAAATGAAGGCCCCTTCGCCAATACTGGTCACGCCGTCCGGGATTGTGATCTCCGTCAGACTGTAGCATCCCTCG
>JAFZNN010000257.1 GCA_017550895.1 Clostridia bacterium | reverse complement strand
GCATATCGCCTTCGCGAAAAAAGGCGGCTTCCGCCTCATGCTCATCTACTACACCTCCATGTTCCGGGAGAACGGCTACTCACTGTGCGGAGATTACGATTACAACGAGCGCTACCCCAACGGCCGCGAAGACGTGGAGGCGCTGCTGTCGCGAATAAAAGCCGCGGAAATCACGCCCGGTTTGCACTTTTTACAGACGCATATCGGCCTGAAGACCCGCTATGTCACGCCGCACGCCGACCACCGGCTGGGCAAGAGGCGCCGCTTCACCCTTATCCGGCCGCTGCTCGACGGCGACACCGAGCTGACCGTGGAGGAAAACCCGGCCGGCGCGGTCATGCACCCCAAACGCCGCGTTCTGCAGTTCGGCGGCGAGCTGATTTCCTATGAGGCCTACACGGTTGAACCGCCCTACCGCTTCACGGGCATCACCCGCGGCGCGTATGCCACCGAACCGGAAGCCCATCCGGCCGGGCAGACCGGAAGCCTTCTCGATATCTCCGAATTCGGCGCGATGAGCTGCTACATCGACCAGAATACCAGCCTGCAGGACGAGATCGCCGGCAAGCTGGCTGATGTATACAACCTGGGCTTCCGCTTCTGCTATATGGATGGATCGGAAGGCACGAACGCGCCTTATGAATTCCACGTGCCGAACGCCCAGTATCGCGTATACAGCCGTTTCGCGGAAGCGCCCCTCTTCACGGAGGGCGCGGCGAAAGCGCATTTCAGCTGGCATTTTCAGTCGGGCGGCAACGCCTTCGACATCTTCCCGCCCGCGGTTTTCAAGCAGAAAATCGCGCAGTTCCCGGCCGAGGAAGCGCCGCGCATGCGCCGGGACTTCACCCGTCTCGATTTCGGTTGGTGGGGCTTCTGGGCGCCGCGCGAGAAGGACAACGGCATACAGGCCGACATGTATGAATACGGCACCAGCCGCGCCGCCGCATGGGACTGCCCGGCCACCATTCAGGCCAACCTGGAACGCTTCCGCGCGCACCCGCGCGTCGGCGACATTCTGGAGGTCATGCGCCGCTGGGAGGACGTTCGCGAACGAAACTGGCTCACGGACGCGCAGAAGGAAGATCTGAAAAACCTCGATCAGGAGCATACGCTGCTCGTCAATGAGCGCGGCGATTATGAGCTCGTGCGCTGCGACGCCGTCAAAGCGCCGGAAAACATATCGGCCTTCGCGTTCGAACGGGCAAGCGCGCGCTATGTCGTCTACTGGCATCAGACAGGCGCGGCGCAGCTCCTTCTGCCGCTCAGTCCGGCGCAGTTCACGCTGAGCGACCGCATCGGCGGCGAGCCCATCGACACGCCCGCGCAGGACGGCGGCGCGCTGCTGCCCGCGAGCGACAAGCGCTATCTCAAAACGGCGCTCAGCCGGGCGGAGATCGAGCGGGCGTTTGCCGCAGCGGCGATCCTGTAACAGAGCTTTTGCCGCGATTGAAGGAAATCAGGCCCTGTGTTAATCGGCCCCGGAGCTTATATGATGACGACATTCAGGCGACTGACCGCGCTGATTCTGCTGGCGGCGCTGCTCGCCGGCTGCAACCTGATGGCCGGCGATACCGCGCCGGACACCACGCGCGTCATGACCACCTTTTATCCGCTTTACATCCTCGCGCTGAACCTCACGAAGGACGTGCCCGCGCTGATCCTTTCCAACCTCGTTCAGCCGCAGACGGGCTGTCCGCGCACGTATCAGCTCTCCGATTGGGATGCCGCGCTGATCGCGGGCCAGGACGCGCTCATCATCGGCGGGCGCGGCCTGGAAAGCTTTGAATCGGCGCTGAACGCCGCGTCATCCGGGCCCGTCGTGCTGACCGCCATGAGCGGCCTCGCGCTCCACAACGGCGGCGTGGCCAACGAGGAGAGCACCCACCTGGAGGGCGACAATCCCTGGTTGTTCCTCTCTGTGCCGGGCGCGATGGAAATGTCAATCTCCATCGCCGCGGGCATGGGGCAGCTGGACGAGCCGTACGCGGGGGTGTACGCGGCAAACCTGCGCGAATT
>JAFZNN010000256.1 GCA_017550895.1 Clostridia bacterium | reverse complement strand
GCGATTGTCAACGGCAAAGTGACCGGGTTGACCGATTTCGGCGCGTTTGTTGAGCTGGAAAACGGCAAAACCGGCATGATCCACATCTCGGAAGTAGCTCCCACCTATGTCAAGGATATCCGCGAGCATCTCTCCGTCGGGCAGGCGGTGCAGGCGAAGGTCCTTTCGGTGTCGCCGGAAGGGAAGATCAGCCTGTCCATCAAAAAAATGAACGCCGCCGAGGCGCAGCCCGCCCCGCGTCCGGCGCAGCGTCCCCGTTCGCAGCGCAAATCCGCGCCGCAGGTGTGGAACGGGCCGAAATCCACGGCGCCCGCCGCAGGCGAAAAGCAGTCGTTTGAGGATATGATGGCGCGGTTCAAGCAGGTCAGCGACGAAAAGATCACCGATCTCAAGCGCTCCGGCGATTCCAAACGCGGCAGCCCGGGCTATTCCCGCCGTTCTTCCAAATAATTGCGATCCGTCAGACGCTCTGCAGTGCACGCCCGCACGGCAGGGCGTTTTTCTCTTCGATTCCGGGCGGCAATTGCGACGAAACTGTAAATTCTTATGCGTTTTATAAGAATTCTTTCAAAAAAGCCTTTATTTCTTTGTATATATATGCTATAATTTACCCGAAGCAAGCCGATTGCTTTGAAATGATTATCAAGGAGATGACTGTATGAATATTACAATTACGGGCCGCAGATGCACACCGCGCGAATCCTTCCGCGAGCATGCCGAAAAGAAACTGCAGAAGATGGAGCGCTTTTTCGGTCCGGAGGTGGAGGCCAAGGTCAAGGCGACCGTTGAAAAGTCATCGCAGACCGTTGAGCTGACTGTGATCCATGCAGGCACGATTTTCCGCGCGCAGGAAAGCGCAGAGAATATGAACGAAGCGCTGGATAAATGCGTGGATACGCTCATTCGCAAGATCCGCAAGAGCAAGACGAAGATCGAGCGCCGCCTGCGCGACGGCAGCTTCGACGCCTTTGCGCAGGCCGAGCCTGTGGAGGAAGAGGTCGAATACGACGTCGTGCGCAAAAAGACCGTTCCGCTCAAGCCGCAGAGTGTGGATGAGGCCATCCTGCAGATGAATCTGCTCGGGCATCAGTTCTATATGTTCCTCAACGAGGAGGACGGCAGCATCGCGGTCGTCTATCAGCGCAAGGACGGCGGTTACGGTTTGATCACGCCGGAAGTGAAATAACAGCCGGTCAATTGAACAGCAATCTGACGGGAACCGTTCTGCGATTCCCGTCGGTTTTTGATGGAGCGTTATGAGTATCAATTTTGTCATTCCCTGCCTGCTGGGCATCGAGGGCCTGATCGCGGCGGAGCTGCGGGAGATGGAAGCGGAAGCAGTGACGGCGGAAAACGGCCGGGTGCTCTTCAGCGGCGACGCGCATATCCTCGCGCGGGCGAATCTCTGCAGCCATTTCGCCGAGCGGGTGCAGATCCTGGTCGGCAGCTTTGAGGTGCGCAGCTTTGAGGAGCTGTTTCAGGGCACGCGCGCTTTGCCGTGGGAGGCCTGGATCGGCCGCGACGACGCGTTCCCCGTGAAAGGCTATTCGATCAATTCCGCGCTGTTCAGCACGCGGGATTGCCAGGCCATTATAAAAAAAGCCGTTGTGGAACGCCTGCGCGCCGCCCATCATCTGGGCGAAGCGGGCTGGCTGGCGGAGACCGGGCCGGTGCATCAGATCCAGTTTTCGATCATGAAGGACCGCGTGTCGCTGCTGATCGACACCTCCGGCGCGGGCCTGCATAAGCGCGGCTACCGGCTGGACGCCAATGATGCGCCGATCAAGGAAACGCTGGCGGCGGCGCTCTGCGCGCTGTCGCATCTGCGGCCGTATCACAAGCTCTATGATCCGCTCTGCGGGTCGGGCACGATCCTGATCGAGGGCGCGCGCATGGCGGCGGGGATCGCGCCGGGGCTCGAGCGCAGCTTTGCCGCCGAGCGGTTCGACGTCATTGACCGCCGCGTCTGGCAGGAGGAACGCGAACGCGCCCGCAGCCTGCGTCGGGACTGCCCGGATTTTGCGGCCTTCGGCGCGGATCTGGATCCGCGGGCGATCGAAATCGCCAAAGCAAACGCCGCGCGGGCCGGGGTCGGGCAGATGATCCGGTTTGAAACCGCCGATGTGCGCGCATTCTCGCCCGGCACGGACCGGGGCACGCTGATCTGCAACCCGCCCTACGGCGAACGTCTGAGCGATCTGACCGCCTGCGAAGCGCTTTACCGGGAGCTCGGCCGGGTCTTCGTGCAGCGGCACGGCTGGTCCTACAGCATCATCAGCCCGGACGAAGAGTTTGAAACGCTCTTCGGCCGCAAGGCGGATAAACGCCGCAAGCTGTATAACGGCATGATCAAATGCCAGTTGTACATGTATTATAAATAAAAAAACGGGACGAAAGGTACACTGCTATGAAACACGTTTTTGTCATCAATCCTGCCGCGGGGCAGGGCAAGGCGCTGGAGTTCATCCGGCCGAAGATCGAATGGGTCTGCAAGAAATACGAGCTGGACTATGAGATCTATGTCACCGAAAAAAAGGGCGACGGCATTGAATTCGTCAGCAGCCGCTGCAAGAGCGGCGAGGCGCTGCGGTTCTATGCCTGCGGCGGCGACGGCACGATCTATGAAGTGGCCAACGGCGCGTTCGGATATCCGAATGCGGAGTTTGCCGCCGTGCCGCTGGGCTCGGGCAACGACTTCATCCGTCTGTTCGGCACGAAAGAGGAATTTCTGGTGCTGGAGGATCAGGTCAACGGCGTGCCCGTGCAGCTGGACGTGATCAAATGCGGCAACGAGATCGCCGTCAATCAGTGCTCCATGGGCATGGACGCCGAGGTCTGCGCCATGCAGGGCAAGATCAAAAAAGTGCCGCTGGTCACCGGCGAGGGCGCCTATTACATCGGCTGCCTGTATGCGCTGGCCAGGAAATTCAAGAACCGCTTCACCATTCAGATCGACGATCAGGAGCCGTTCACGCGGGACTGCCTGTTCTGCGTGGCGGGCAATTCCCGCTGGTACGGCGGCGGCTTCATGGCCGCGCCCCTCGCGCAGCCGGATGACGGGCTGCTCGATTTCATCATCGTCGAGAGCAAGCTCACGCGCGTCAAGCTGACCTCTCTGCTCAATAAGTATAAACGCGGCGAGCATCTCGGCTGGGATATCACTGATTTCCGCCGCGGCAAGAAGCTCGTGATCCACAGCGACAAGCCGGCCGCCGTGAACGTGGACGGCGAAACGAAGTATGTGACCGATACCTCGTTCGAGCTGGTGGAGAAGGGCATCACCTTTGTCGTTCCCGCAAAATCCGCCTTCCTTAAGGAACGCGGCCTCATCGGCTGAGATGGCAAGGATCTGTGTCCATTGCGGCGCCGAGCTGGGAGAGGCTTCGGCCTGCCCGGTGTGCGGCGCCGTCGCGCAGGACAGCGCGGAAAAAGAAAAGAGCGCAAGCCTGGTGGACCAGGCGCTGAACCATTTCAGCAGCACCGCGGATACCTCCGCCGATTTCGCGCAGGATGACGTGCGGCGCAATCGCTGGATCTCGATCCCGGCCTATCTGCCGCCGCTGTTTCTGCTCCCGCTGCTGCTGCGCAAAGAGTCCGCGTTCGCGCGGTTCCACGCCAACCAGGGGATCCTGCTGCTGGTGTTTCAGATCGTCGCGCTGCTGCTGCTTTTGATCCCCTATATCGGCAAATTCGCCTGCGCCGTGCTGCTGGTGATCTCCGTCGTGATGGGGATCTACGGCATGGTCAACGCCGCGCGCGGCAAAGCCAAAGAGCTGCCGTTCGTCGGCAAATATCGGGTATTGAAATGAAGAAAACCAATACGATCTCTTACCGTCCGGACGGCAGGCTGACCGTGCTGCAGGTCAGCGATCCGCAGGATCTGGTGCATGTGCGCAAGGCGATGGTGCAGATGCTGGACCGCGCCTATGACCTGGTGCGGCCGGATCTGGTGCTGTTCACGGGCGACAATATTCTGGGCAATCATCTGCTGGATGCGCGTATCGGCACCCGGCAGGTCGCCGCCGGAGAAGCGGCCACGCGCAAGACGATGCGCGCGTCGCTGCATCCGATCCTCTGGCCGCTGCAAAAGCGCGGGATTCCCTTTGCCATGATCTACGGCAACCACGACGACCGCAATCTGATCAGCAAGGAGGAGCAGGCGGAAATGTTCCGCAGCTATTCCATGTGCCTGCCGATGAATACGCAGGCGCCGGACCTGGACTGCGATACTTACGCCATCCGTCTGACGGATGCGCAGGGCCGGGTGCGGCAGGTGCTCTGGATGCTGGATTGCGCGTGGTATGACAAAGCGGCGGACCGCTGCTATGAGGCGGTCAAGCCGGAAACGGTTGCGTGGTATCTCCGGGAGAGTGAGGCGCTCCGTGCCGCGAACGGCGGCGCGCCGGTGCCGTCGCTGCTCTTTCTGCACATTCCGCTGCCGCAGACGTACGGGCTGCTGCAGCCCTGCGCGGCGGATGCGCCGGATGCGGTGCAGACCCCGCAGGGCCCGATGCGGCTGGATCCGGCGAAGGCCGCGGGCGTGCTCGGCGAGCCGCCCTCGGTGCTCACGGAGGACGGCGGGCTGTATGACGCGCTGCTTGCGCAGCGGGACGTCATGGCGGTCGTCACCGGTCACGACCACTGCAACTGCTTTCTCGGCCGGCAGGATGAGATCGATTTCATCCAGACGCCCTGCGCGTCGTTCCGCTGCTACGGCAATGCGCAGCGCGGCGTACGGGTGTTCAGGCTGGATGCGGCGCACCCGGACCGCTATGAAACGGAAATGCTGACCTACCGCGACCTGTGCGGCGACAGCCTGCCGGCGCGGCTGCGGTATCTCTGGGATGCGGATGAATACGAAAAGAAGAAAGTCGCGCTCCTCGGAGCCGGCGCAGCGGCGCTGCTTGCTGCAGCGGCAGGTGTCCGGCTGCGAAAGAACAGATAAGAAGCAAAGGACCGCCGCCGGCGGTCCTTTTTGCGTGCGGCGACGATTCTGCATTTCACTGTGTCAGTTTTGCCGTTTTTACAAATTTTTCTTGACAATTCCGACCGCGTTGGCTATAATTCAACTCAAATCATTTTCGATCGGCGACGCAGACGCGCGCCGGGACAGAATACATGAGAGGAGGTGAACAAAATGACCGCGAAGAAGCTGTATCAGCGCACGGGCGAACGAAACCGGAATGCCGTCTTGCAATTCGGGATGTCATTTTGTCTGCCTTTTCGGGTCGGTCTGCAGCGTTGCTGCAGGATCGCTTCCGTCTGAGCAGCGGCATCTCCGATTGCGGTCGGGGATGCTTTTTTATTTATCGTTGAAGGAGGAGTCGTAAATGAAAACGATCAGGCCGACGCTGTCTCTGCGGTGGAAAAGCCTGCGCTGGCAGGTGCCGGTAGCGGAGATTCTGTATGCGGACAGCTACAGCCGCCATGTGATGGTGCATACGGCGGCGGAAACCTATGAAGTGGTCGGCAAGCTCAGCGAGTTGCAGGCCGCGCTCGACGCGCTGCCGGAAGCAGGCGGTTTTCTCCGCACGCATCAGAGCTTTCTTGTGAATATGCGTTATATTGCCCGGTTTCTTTGCGATTCCGTGGTGCTGTTTGACGGCACGGTGATACCCCTCAGCGCCCGCAAGCGCGCGGAGGCGCTGCGCCGCTATGACGCATGGCTGTCCGGATCGGAGCAATAAAAAAAGCAGCGGATGCACCGCTGCTTTTCTTTATATAGTTGGATGTTATTTGCCGCTGTTCATGGCGATGTTTCTCTTCATCTTGTCGCAGAACTGCTTGGCCACATAGTTCGTCCAGCGATCGCTGGAGGTCACGGGATATTCACCGTCCTCGGCAATCAGCGCCTCGCTGAAGGTATCGTAAGCGGTGTCGCCCTTTTCGGTGCGGATGGTGTCCTTCCAGTCCACATCGTCGGTGTTGTTGCTCACGAAATACATGATGTGATAGCCGTAGGTCGATTCGATGATGCCGGTGTCGCCGGCCTTGCGCTCGGGATTGAAGCTCCAATCCTTGAAGCTGTCCACATAGTTGTCGCTGATGCGGATATTTTCATAAAGGCCGCCGGTCTCCTTGGAGCCGGTATCCTCGGAATTCTCGGTCGCCATCGTCGCGAAGGAGTCCTCGGTCTTGTCGCCCTTCAGCCATTCCTGCAGGAGCTTGTCGGCCTTGTCATACGCGGCCTTCTTCTCTTCATCCGTCACATTCTCGGAATCCTCGGCGTTGAAGTTGACCAGGCAGTGACGCACGGACACGCTGTTCATCGAGTAGATCGGCTTGTCGATAAAGACGATGTAGGAGCCGCTGTCGTTGGAGAAGATCGCCTTGTCGCCGGCCTTGCGCGCGGTGTCATAGGCCCAGTTCGCGCCGTCCTCGGTGATGGCGCTGCTCAGCGCGGAGAACTGCGCGTGCTTGGATTCGGTGGTGTATTCCGCGTCGGTCGGATTGTCCACGCCCTCTTCTTTATAAGCCTTGGCCGCCGCCTTGAGGGAGGCCAGGTCGGTCAGACCGTCATAGATGGACTGAATCTTCTTCTTGGTCGTCTCATTGGTCGCCTTCTGGCGGTTCGCAAGATCCTCTTCGCTCTCGCCGTCCTTGGCGTTGAGTGTAGTATAAGGAACGGCAAAATAGGTCACGTCAACATAATCGTAGTTCTTTCTGTTGGCGTCGTATTCCGCCTTGATCTCCTCATCGGTCACGCCCTCGAGCAGCTCGGCCTTCTTCGCCTCGACGAAACGCTGGACGATGGTTTCCATCTCCAGCTGCTTGCGGAAGGACTTCTCGTTGAAGCCGCCGCCGAAGGTCGCGCGCAGATAGGCGCTCAGGGAGTAATGATTGCTCTCCGCCTGGGAGCGATAATTCTCAATCGTTTCGTTGATCTCGGCCTTTTCGTCATCCGTCAGCTCGTAGCCGGCCTTGATCGCCTCGTTGTAGTTTGCGATCAGATACTGCGCCTGCTCGATCGCGGAAGTGCGGAACTGCTCGCTCCAAGGAATGGTGTTGCCGTCGGCATCCGTGGTCGTCTGATCATCCGGCGCCTTGCTGGTATCATAACCCATGCTGAAGCCGTAGTTTTCGCTGTAATACTGCGACATATAGTTGGTCTGCTGATACTGCATGGTGTAGTAATAATTGAAATCGGAGGTCGAAACCTTTTCCTTGCCGACCGTCACGGCGGTGGTGCATTTGTCGATCACGCCGAAATTGTCGATCAGGACCCAGCCGATGCCGCAGACGATTGCCGCCACGACCACGATCGCCACCACGCGCTTTGCGATTTTCGACGCTTTGTTGCGCATCTCGCCGCCCTTGGAGTTGCGTTTTGCAGCCTTGGCAATGCGAGCTTTCCGCTCCTCGCGGTACAGCTCAGCCTTGCTCTTGGAGCTATCGTTTTTTGCCATGTTGATTCATCCTTTTCTTCTGAATTGTTCACGCCCGACAGCGCAATGATAATATATTATACTATTTTCAAGCATTTTACAAGCGTTTTTTAAAAAAATTATTCAGAATTTCCGCGATTTCGCTGGCGGATCCAGCGCGCCGCTGCGGAATTCCCGCGCGAACCAGACGTCGTCCACGGCGAAGCTGCGCCCGTTGAGCGCGTTGAGCGGGCCGGCGTCGGTCGTGAAGGCGAAGCGCAGGCGGTAGGAATAGAGAAACTGTTTTTTATAACCGAAGGCTTTGTTCTGCCGGTTTGTCCCGTATTTTCCGTCGCCGAGCAGCGGATGGCCGATGCTGGCGAAATGCGCGCGGATCTGATGCGTGCGGCCCGTGAGCAGTTCCACCTCGACCAGGCTCAGCGCGCCGCGCGTTTCCAGCACCCGGTATTTGGTGCGGATCTCCTTGGCGCCGGGCAGCCTGCGGTCAAAGACGGTCACCTTGTTTTTCTCCGCGTCCTTCGTCAGCCAGCCGGTCAGTACGCCCTGCTGCGCGGGCAGCGTGCCGTGGACGACGCACAGGTAGTATTTTTCGATCTCCCTGTCCTTCAGCTTCTGATTCAGGATCCGCAGGCTTTCCGCGTTTTTGGCGGCGATGACCAGCCCGCCGGTGTTGCGGTCGATGCGGTTGACCAGCGCCGGGGCGAACGACGCCTCCGCCGCGGGATCATATTCGCCTTTTTCATAAAGATACCGCTGCACGCGGGCGATGAGCGTGTCGCCGAATTCATGATCGTCCGGGTGGCAGAGCAGGCCGACTTTTTTATCGAGCAGCAGCAGGTTTTCATCCTCATACACCACGGAGAGCTGCCGCGAGGCCGAGAGAAAATCATAGCGCTTTTCCACCGGCGCAAAGAATTCGTCGCTGATCCAGAGCGCAACGGTGTCGCCGGCGGCCAGCCGCTGCGCAATGTCGCCGCGCTTGCCGTTGACCTTGATGCGCTTGGTGCGGATATACTTATAAAGCAGCGCCTGCGGCAGGGCGGGCACCGCCTTGGAGATGAATTTATCCAGCCGCTGCCCGGCGTCGTTGGCCGCAATCACAAATTCTTTCAAAAAAACGCCTCGCTTTGAAAAAAACTTTTGCTTTTTCAGCACGAATCAATTATAATAAAAAACGGAAAGCTTGAAACTGCAAAAAGGACGGGACCGACATGGAAGCAAAGAAAACGAATCCGCATGCAGACCATCGTCAGCGTATGCGAAGCCTGGTGCGCGCGCGGGGCTTTGACGGCATGGCGGAGCACAATGTGCTGGAGTTTCTGCTGTTCTATGCGATTCCGCGCAAGGATACCAATGAGCTCGCGCACAGGCTGATCGAGCAGTTCGGCTCGCTCTCGAAGGTGCTGGAAGCGTCGCCCGAGCGCCTGATGCGGGTCGAGGGCGTCGGCGAAAGCACGGCGCTGCTGCTCTCCGCGGTGTTTGCGCTGCACTGCAGGCTCAGCCGCGGCGACGACGACAGGGAGAAGGTTTACCTGGAAACGGCGGAGGATATGATCCGGTTTCTGCGCGCCCGGTTTCAGGGCGTCCGGAAGGAAACGGCGTTCCTGCTCTGCCTGGATGCGGGCGGAAAACTGATCAGCTGCCGCAAACTCGGCGAAGGCAGCGCAGAATCCGTGATCGTTGACAAGCGCGCCGTGATGGAAACCGCGCTGCACTGCAACGCCAGCCTGGTTGTGCTTGCGCACAATCATCCGAACGGCATGGCCGCGCCGTCCAGAGAGGATCTGATCCTGACGGAAGCGTGCGCGAGTATGCTGCGCACGGTCGGGATCCGTATGGCGGATCATATCATTGAGGGCGGGGGAGAGTATCTTTCGCTTGCCTCCGTCAGCAAGTTTCATCGATTCTTTCTTTAAACGATAATGATACCTTATGATGACACCGCACAGAGCAAAGTCTGTGCGGTGATTTTTACGGCTTAAAACCGGATGCGGATGCTGTGGCTGCCCGGCGCCGTTTCCGCGCAGAGGAGCGAAGCGCCGTCGCCCTTGTCGGTCAGCGTATAGGTCCCGTCGCAGACGATCTCTTTCGCGGGCTTGTGCAGATAGATTTCCGTCGGCGCGTCATAGACGCGATCCTGCTCGAACGCAAGCGTGAAGACGTCGGCGTCAAGATCATAGGCGTAGTCGCGGATCTCGCCGCAGACGGCCACGGGCGTCGGCCGCTTCAGCCGCGTCATGATGGGATCCTCCAGCAGGCCGGGATAATAGGCCCAGTAGGTCTGGCCCCAATGGTTGCGGTTGAATTTCGCCAGCAGGTAGTCAATGTGGAAGAGCCAGTCCGTACCCTCGGACTGACCGCCCCATTCGCCGACCAGCAGGGGGATGCCAAGGCGCTCCTGCGAACGGCGGTGCTCGTCAAAAATCGAGCCGACGCGGCTGTTGCTCGCATATTTATATGCCGGCGTATCCACCATCAGATCATAGGCGTGCGGCGCGAAGCACAGCTGCGGCTCCTGCTTGCCGTCCACCGTGACCGGCGGCGTGGAATAGGGGATGCCGAGGTTGGAGTAATAGCTGTTTTCCATGATGATGATGCCGTTGTCCGTCACCTCGCGGATTGCTTTTGTCACCCGGTTGAGGAAGGCGGAATAGACGCCCGTGTCGAACTTGCGGATCATCGCGTCGCCGGCCTGCGTCACCTTGCGGAACAGCGTCGGATCGTTGAAGGGCTCAAGGCAGCGGATCGCGTTGCCGGTCAGCACCTGCTTTGCCATCCAGAGCAGCTTGCAGCGCTTGTCCGTGATCACCACCTTGACCAGCCGCGCAATCAGGCTGCGAAAGACCTTGCCGCCGTCGGTGCCGGGATAGGGCTCGTTGAGCAGGTCATAGCCGAACAGGGCGGGATGCGCTTTGAAACGGTCGGCCACATGCTTCCACATATCCGCATAATAGGTCTGGATGGGCACGCCGTCGATTTCCGTATTCGCCCAGAAATGGTCGAAGCTGCGCTGCGTCGCCTTGCCCCAGAAATAGCCTTCCGCCCAGACGAATTTTGCCGGCTGGTATTTTGCGCCGTCCGTCAGGCAGGCCCATTCCGGCGCGCCGTCGCCGTCGCAGCCCTTGGCGGCGGAGAACAGATCCTGGTGCATATCCAGGAAGAAATAGATGCCGTACTTTGCGCACAGGTCGGCGACCTGCTCCACGCGGTCGAGATAGGCTTCGTCATACTGACGCGGCTGCGGCTCCACGGCGTCCCAGGTCAGGCCCAGACGCACGAGGTTGAAGCCGCAGGCGGCGAGCTTAGCGATCAGCGCCTCGTCAAAATCAAGGTCATAGCAGCGGCGCGCGTCGTCCGTATCCTTGCGGCCCTTGTCGCAAAGATTGACGCCGTTGAATATGCGCTCCCGGCCGAGGGCGTCCACGAACCGGGTTTTCAGCGTTGAGATCTTCAGCATCTTTCTGCCTCCGTTTCCTTCTTTTTTCTCATTCTACCATGAATTGTGCGCAATTGCAAGGCACGTAAAATATATTCTGATATCTTATTGATAAATTGTTGTTTTTATGCTACAATAAACCGATACCATTTTTTACTTCTAAAGGAGATGTTTTTATGGCAGCGACAACATGTGAAAAGGCATATTGCAGAGCGTATCAGGGCGTGATGCGCGGCGCGGTGCTTCTTCTGAACTGGGACGAACCGCAGCTGATCAAAGGCGCGGGCAGCATCAAGCGCCTGCCGGAGACCGTGAAGGCCAACGGCCACAAGAGCGTGCTGGTCGTGACGGACAAGGGCCTGATGGGTCTGCACCTGCTGGACAGCCTGTTTGAAGGTCTGGACGCAGCCGGCGTCAACTATGCGGTTTATGACGGCGTGCAGCCGAACCCCACCATCGATAATATCGAAGAGGCGCGTCAGATGTATGTCAACCATGCCTGCACGGCGGTGATCGCCTTCGGCGGCGGCTCGCCGATGGATTGCGCCAAGGTGGCCGCGGCGCGTATCGCCCGCCCGAATATGACCGTGCAGCAGATGCGCGGCACGCTGAAGATCCTCAAGAAGCTTCCCGAGCTTTATGCAGTGCCCACCACCGCCGGCACCGGCTCCGAAACGACGCTGGCCGCCGTGGTGTCCGACCCCTCCACGCATGAAAAATATGCGCTGCAGGATCCCGTCCTGCGCCCGAAATACGCGGTGCTCGATCCGGAGCTGACGGTCGGCCTGCCGCCGCACATCACCTCCACCACCGGCATGGACGCGCTGACCCACGCGGTCGAGGCCTATATCGGCCACAGCAACACCAAGGGCACGGCCTCCGCTGCGCGCAAGGCGACGCGCATGATCCTTGACAACATCGTGACCGCATACGAGGACGGCAAAAACCTTGACGCGCGCGGCAAGATGCTCGAGGCTTCTTATCTTGCCGGCGTCGCGTTTACCCGCGCCTATGTCGGCTATGTGCACGCCATCGCGCACAATCTCGGAGGCATGTACGGCACGCCGCACGGCCTGGCCAACGCGGTGATCCTGCCCTATGTGCTGGATTATTACGGTGAAACCGCGTATGCGCCGCTCGCGGAGCTTGCGGAAATCGGCGGTCTGCCCGTGGCCGGCCTGAATGAAGAAGAAAAGGCGAAGGCCTTTATCGCCAAGGTGCGCGAACTGAATGAAACCATGAAGATTCCCGCGCATCTGAAGATCGAAGAAAAGGATATCCCCGTCATTGCAAAGCGCGCGATGAAAGAGGGCAATCCGCTCTACCCCGTGCCGAAGATTTTCGGCTATGACGATTTCGTCGCCGTGATCCGTCAGATCATGGAATAATCCGCATCGCTTTTTTGCTTGAAAATCATAACAGGGAAGTGATCGTATGAAGCTGCGCCGCGTGCTGAGCCTGTTTCTGGCGGCCGTGATGTTCTCCCTCGTGTGTTCGATCCCCGCAAATGCCGCCGACGCGTCGAAACCGCTCAACGACGCCCCCTTTGTATTCGTCCACGGCTATAACGGCTGGGGCGGCGCCGAGGGCATCGATTCCGCGCTGCCGTATTGGGGCGCGACGACCGGCAATCTGATGCAGTATCTGCAGGAAAACGGGTATGAGGCCTATTCCGCCTCCGTCGGCCCGATCAACAGCGCCTGGGACCGCGCCTGCGAGCTGTATGCGCAGCTGACGGGCACCACGGTTGATTACGGCGCGGCGCATGCCGCCGCGCACAACCATGCCCGCTTCGGCAGAACCTACGAAAAGCCGCTGTTCGAGGGCTGGGGCGCCGGAAAGCAGATTCATCTGATCGGCCACAGCTTCGGCGGCACGACGGTGCGCATGTTTGTGCAGCTGCTCACGACCGGCGACGAAGCGGAGCGCGCGGCGACGCCGGCGGGCGAGCTGTCCGGCCTGTTCACCGGCGGCAAGGACGGCTGGGTGCGCAGCGTGACGGCAATCTGCGCCCCGCATCAGAGCTCCTCCGCCTATTATTTCCTCCACCCGCTGGGTCTGATTTCACTGACAAGCGTGCTCAGCCTGCTTTATATCGGCCTGGTGGGACGCTCGTTCCTGAACGGGCGCGCCGTCGATTTCCATATGGAGCAGTTCGGCCTGTCCAACGTGCCCGGCGAGGGTTCGACCGTGCCGCTGCTCAAGGCGCTGCGCAATACCTATGAGAATTTTGACGACAGCTGCATCTACGATCTGACGCCGGAGGGCAACGAGAAGCTCAACCGCTATGTCTCCATCAATCCGGATCTGTATTACTTCTCCTATGCGTTCTGCGCGACGCGCGAGACGCCGCTGCTGCATATGCAGGTCCCGATCCTGTCCGCCAATCCCGTCATTGCGCCGCTGGCGATCATCACCGGCATGATCCGCATGACCGATCCCTGCAACGGAACGGTTTACGATGAAAGCTGGGGGCCGAACGACTGCATGGTGAATGTCGAGAGCGCCAAGCATCCGAAATATGAGCCGTATACCGCGTATGACGCCGCCGGTGTGGAACCGGGCGTCTGGAATGTGATGCCGGTGCAGCAGGGCGACCACGGCACGGCGATCGGCCTGCTGGCTGATAAGGAACAGACGCACACTTTCTATATTGAGCTTTGCGAAATGCTGAACGCCTTGCCCGCAAAGCAGTGAATCCCGGAGAGAGAATCAAATGAACTATGATATTGTGATTGTCGGCGCCGGCCCCGCGGGGATTTTTACCGCGCTGGAGCTGCGTCGACGCAGCAGCAAACAGTCGATCCTGATCGTTGAGAAGGGGAGCGCGATCGAAAACCGCCGCTGCCCGAAAGCGCAGGTCGGCCACTGCGTCAACTGCAAACCCTATTGCCACATCACCACCGGCTTTTCCGGCGCGGGGGCGTTTTCCGACGGAAAGCTGTCCCTGAGCTATGAAGTGGGCGGCGATCTGCCGCAGCTGATCGGCGAGGAGGTCGCGCAGGAGGCCATCAACTACACCGACCGCATTTATCTGGAATTCGGCGCGGACGAAAAAATCGAAGGCGTGAGCAATTCCGAGGCGGTCAAGCAGATCCGTACCCGCGCCATTCAGACCGGCCTGAAACTGGTGGATTGTCCGATCCGTCACCTCGGCACGGAGAAGGCGCACGATCTCTATCAGGCGATTGAAGACTGGCTCGCGGCGCACAACGTCGATCTGCTGTTCGGCCATGCCTGCCTGGATATCCTGATGGACGGCGACGCCTGCAGAGGCGTTGTGATCTCGGACGGCAAAACCGAGCAGACTGTTTATGCCAGGCACACGGTCATCGCGACCGGCCGGCGCGGCGCGGACTGGCTCGAGGCCAAATGCGCGCAGCACAACATTGCCCATCAGCCCGGCACGGTCGATATCGGCGTGCGCGTCGAGGTGCGCAATGAGGTCATGGAGGTCGTCAACGAGGTGCTGTATGAGTCCAAGCTGATCGGCTATCCGCTGCCCTTCAAAAACAAGGTGCGCACCTTCTGCCAGAATCCCGGCGGCGTGGTCAGTCAGGAAAACTACGACAACGCGCTGGCCGTCGTCAACGGGCATTCTTACAAAGAATACAAATCACAGAATACGAACGTCGCCATCCTCTGTTCCCATAATTTCAACGAGCCGTTCAATCAGCCGATCGCTTATGCGCAGAAGATCGGCGAGCTGACCAACATGCTCGGCGCGGGGCACATCCTCGTGCAGCGCTACGGCGATATCCTCGACGGCAAGCGGACGTGGCAAAAGGAGCTTTCACGCTCCAACGTCCGGCCCACGCTCGTGGACGCCGTGGCCGGCGATATCACGGCGGCAATGCCGTACCGGTCGATGGTCAATATCATCAACTTCATCCAGGCGGTGGATCACGTCGTGCCGGGCTTTGCCGCG
>JAFZNN010000255.1 GCA_017550895.1 Clostridia bacterium | reverse complement strand
ACGAAGTGAAGATGCTGATGATCGACCCTAAAATGGTGGAATTCACGGTTTATAACGGCATCGCGCATCTGGAGGTGCCGGTGGTCAACAATCCGCGCAAAGCGGCCGGCGCGCTCAGCTGGGCGGTGAGCGAGATGGAGAAACGCTATCAGCTCTTTGCCGAAAACCGCGTGCGTGATATCAAGGGCTACAATAAGCTGGTGGAAACGCGCCCCGATCTGCACCGCATGCATCAGATCGTCATTTTCATCGACGAGCTTTCCGACCTGATGATGGTCTCACCCAAGGAAGTGGAAGATTCCATCTGCCGTCTGGCGCAGCTCGCGCGCGCGGCCGGCATTCATCTTGTCATCGCGACGCAGCGTCCGTCCGTGGACGTGATCACCGGGATCATCAAGGCCAATATCCCCAGCCGGATTGCGCTTTCCGTGTCTTCGCAGGTGGATTCCCGCACGATACTGGACGTCAGCGGCGCGGAAAAATTGCTTGGCCACGGCGACATGCTTTTCAGCCCCGTCGGCTCAACCAACATGACGCGCGTGCAGGGCTGTTTCATCTCCGAGGAAGAAGTGGCGCGCGTTGTGGATCATATCAAGTCGCAGTCGCAGGCGGAATATAACGAAGAAACCATGAAAGAGATCGAAACCAAGGCCGCCGCCGCGGAAAGCGCCAAGAAGAAGGGCGTCGAGGAAGAGGACGAGGAGAGCCGCTGGGATCCCGTGCTCAACGACGCGGTGGAGCTGGTCGTTACCGCCGGGCAGGCGTCGACCTCCATGCTGCAGACGCGTCTGCGTCTGGGCTATAACCGCGCGCGCCGCGTGATCGATCAGCTCGAGGAAAAGGGCGTCATCGGTCCGCAGGACGGCTCGAAGCCCCGCGCCGTGCTGATGACGCGGCAGCAGTGGTATGAAATGCAGGCCCTGCGCGGCGACGTTGACGCAGCGCCGTCTTTGCCGGACGCGTTTGAGGCGGACGAAGAAGAGGACGACGATGATTTTGCGCCGGTCAGTATTGACGACGTGTTTGCCGATGACGGCGATTATGCCGGCAGCGACGATTTTTGAGGACGCGCATGAACGGATTTCTGCCCGTATCAAAAGAGGATATGACCGCGCGCGGCTGGCAGCAGGCGGATTTTGTCTATGTCTGCGGCGACGCTTATGTGGATCATCCAAGCTTCGGCGCGGCGATCATTTCGCGCGTGCTTGAGGACGCGGGCTTCCGGATTGCGATGCTTCCGCAGCCCGACTGGCGCTCGACGGCGGATTTCACGCGCTTCGGCAGACCGCGGCTCGGCTTTCTGGTCAGCAGCGGCAACATCGATTCAATGGTCGCGCATTATACGGTCGCAAAAAAGCGCCGCAGTACGGACGCCTATTCACCCGGCGGCAAAACGGGGCTGCGGCCCGACCGCGCGGTGATCGTTTATTGCAACCGCATCCGCGAGGCCTACGGCGATATTCCGATCGTGATCGGCGGCCTGGAGGCCTCTTTGCGCCGGTTTGCGCATTATGATTACTGGGACGACGCCGTGCGGCGCTCGATCCTGTTTGATTCGCAGGCGGATCTGCTTTCGTTCGGCATGGGCGAGCGCTCGATGGTGGAGATCGCGCGGCGGCTGGACGCCGGAGAGCCGGTGTCGCAGCTGCGGGACATCCGCGGCACCTGCTATGCCGTGGATGTGCGCGAAACGCCCTACGGCGGCGTGGAATGCCCCTCGTTTGAGAATGTCTGCAAGTCCAAAAAAGAATACGCTGTTTCCTGCCGGCAGCAGCAGGATGAGCAGGATTTCTTTCGCGGCAAGGTGCTCAAGCAGCGCCACGGCAGCCGGATGCTGGTGCAGAATCTGCCGGCGGTCCCGCTCACGCAGGCGGAGCTCGATCACGTCTACGCGCTGCCGTACATGCGGACTTTTCATCCGATGTATGCGTCGATGGGCGGCGTGCCCGGCATTGAAGAGGTGCGGTTTTCCATCACGCATAACCGCGGCTGCTTTGGTGCGTGCAACTTCTGCTCGCTGGCTTTTCATCAGGGGCGTTATATCACCAAGCGCAGCAAGGAATCCATTGTCGCCGAGGCAAAGCTCCTGACAACGCTGCCGGATTTCAAAGGCTATATTCACGACATCGGCGGGCCGACTGCGAATTTCCGCCGCCCGTCCTGCGACGGGCAGGAGACGCGCGGTCTATGCAAGGGCAAAAAATGCCTCGCGCCAAAGCCGTGCCCGCGTCTGCAGGCGAACCACGAGGAATATCTTGATATTCTGCGCACGGTGCGGCAGCTCCCGAACGTCAAAAAAGTGTTTGTCCGTTCGGGCATCCGTTATGATTACCTGCTGCAGGACCGGGACGACAGCTTTTTCCGCGAGCTGGTGACGCACCATGTCAGCGGTCAGCTCAAGGTCGCGCCGGAGCACTGCTCCGCCTCCGTGCTCGATAAAATGGGCAAGCCCCATATTGAAGCGTATCTGCAGTTTTCAAAGAAGTATTTTTCCCTGACCGATTCCGCCGGGAAAGAGCAGTATCTGGTGCCTTATCTCATGTCGTCCCACCCGGGCAGCACGATGAAGGAGGCGGTGGAGCTGGCCCTCTTTCTGAAAAACGCGCATCTGCGCCCGGAACAGGTACAGGATTTCTATCCGACGCCCGGCACGGTGTCGACCTGCATGTTTTATACCGGGCTGGATCCTTACACGATGCAAAGCGTCTATGTGGCGAAGGATCCGCACGAAAAAGCCCTGCAGCGCGCGCTGCTGCAATACTTTGATCCCCGCAAAGCCGGGCTGGTGCGCGAAGCGCTGCGCCGCGCGGGCCGGCAGGATCTGATCGGCTACGGCGAGCGGTGCCTCGTGCGGCCGGCGTCGGATGGCTCCGCACAGAGAGGAAATCGAAATGAGGCAAGCAAAGCGCCGCGACGCGGCGAAAGACAAAGCAAAAAGCAGCCGCAGGGCGAAGGAAATCGTCGGCCTGCCGGACGATCTCACAGAAAGAAATAAACAGCGCGCCCGCCGCCGCGTTGTGTGGATGCTCTGCGGGGCAGCGGCGATCCTGCTGCTGCTCTTGTTTCTCGGTATCGGCGCGAAGCACGGTTTCTGGCGCAGCCCGTATACGGGGCTGGAGAATACGATCTCCGCACCGGACGCTTCGCAGAAACAGTCCGTTCTGACCATGCACGCGATCGACGTCGGGCAGGGGGACTGCACGCTGATTCTCTGCGACGGATGCAGTATGCTCGTTGACGCCGGCGATTACGGCTATGAATCGCGCGTGCTCGATTATCTGGCCGCGCAGGGCGTGGGCAAGCTGGATTATATCGTGGCAACGCACCCGCATTCCGATCATATCGGCGGGCTGCCGGCCGTGCTTGCCGCGCACGGCGCAGCGCACGTGCTCATGCCGCGGCTGACGCAGGCGCAGACGCCCACGACCGAATCCTACCGCGCGTTTCTCGATCAGATCAAACAAAGCGGCGCGACCGTGCTCGCCGCGGAACCGGGCGCCGTCTTTTCGCTCGGCGAAGCCACAGTGACCGTGCTCGGGCCGATCGCGTCGGAAGCGGATTCTCTGAATGATATGTCCGTGGTGCTGCGCGTGGATTTCCGGTCGGCGTCGATCCTTCTCGCAGGGGATATGGAATATACGGAGGAAGCGACCTTGCTGGAAAATAACAGTCCGCTGCGTGCGACGGTGCTCAAGGTCGGCCATCACGGCTCCTCGTTTTCCTCGACCGACGCCTTCCTGCAGGCCGTTTCGCCGAAGATCGCCGTGATCGAATGCGGCGCGGACAATGATTACGGCCATCCGCACGAGCAGCTGCTGGACCGGCTGTCCGACTATGCCAAATACATCTACCGCACCGATCTTTGCGGAAACATCACATTGATGACCGACGGCGAAACCTGGTCCGCCGGATTTGAAAAGGAGCGCGAGCAATGATCTGTTCTATTGACCGGCTGACCGATCTTTACGCGGTCTGCATTTGTGAAACCGGGGAAAAACGGCTGATTCCGCGCGCGCTGATCGACGGCGGCGCTGTCGAGGGCGCTGTGCTGATCGAAACCGCGCAGGGCAGATTTCAGCGCGATCCGGT
>JAFZNN010000254.1 GCA_017550895.1 Clostridia bacterium | reverse complement strand
GGACGGCGACGTCGGCTGGATGCTCACGGACGAACGGCCGCTGTGCGTGGAGCTCTATTCCAAAATGCGCACGCAGGGGCTGCGCCCGAAAACCATCGTGGACTATACGCGCGATCCGTTTGTGTTCGCGCCGGGCAATGTGCGCGTGACCATGGACTACGATATCCGCACGGGCATGTTCCGCACCGATTTTCTCAACCCGGAAACCCTGACGCTCCCCGCCGGCGATTCCCCGATCATCCTCGAGGTCAAATGGGATGATTTCCTGCCGGACATCATCAAAGACGCGGTCAGCCTTCCCTGCCGGCGCGTGACCGCCTTTTCAAAATATGAACAGTGCCGCATCTACGGCTGATTTTAACAAAATTCAGATTGGAGGAACCCACCATGACATTCAACGACATTTTCAAATCCAGCTTCCTGGAGAACATTTCCGCCGTCACCGTCCTCGATATGGCGCTCACGCTCGCGCTGGCGTTCGGCATCGGCCTTTTCATCTTCTTCATCTATAAAAAGACCTATCGCGGCGTGATGTATTCCTCTTCCTTCGGCGTGACACTGATCGCCCTGACCATGATCACCTCGCAGGTGATCCTCGCGGTGACCTCCAATGTGGTGCTCTCCCTCGGTATGGTCGGCGCGCTGTCGATCGTCCGCTTCCGCACCGCGATCAAGGAGCCGCTGGATATCGCGTTCCTGTTCTGGTCGATCGCAGTCGGCATCATCCTCGCGGCCGGTCTGATTCCGCTCGCTGTCATCGGCAGCGTCATCATCGGCCTGATCCTGCTGTTCTTCGTCAATAAGAAATCGCACAAGAACCCCTATATCATCGTGCTCTCCTGCAAGGATCACGCGGCGGAAACCGAAGCGATGAACTATGTCAAAGCGCAGACCGAGCGCTGCGTCGTGAAATCCAAATCCGCGCAGAACGGTCTGGTTGAGATCAATATGGAAGTCCGTCTGAAGGACGAGAACACGGACTTCGTCAACGCGCTGTCCGCCATGGCGGGCGTCAACAGCGCAGCCCTCGTCAGCTACAACGGAGATTATATGGGATAAGGAGCGGTCATTATGTCAACGAGCAAGCATATCGATAAAATCTGCATTGCCGCTGTCGCAATCATGCTTGTTGTCACGATCCTTTTCATGTGCGGAAACGCGCTCGGGCTCACCGTCCAATCCAGAGCGGTGAAATATGAAAGCACCCTGTTTGATACCTCTTACGTCCATCAGATCGACATCGTGATGAACGACTGGGATGCTTTCATTGAAAGCTGCGAAAACGAGGAATACGCCGTGTGCACCGCCGTCATCGACGGCAACAAGCAGACGAACGTCGCCATCCGCGCAAAGGGCAACACCTCGCTCTCCTCCGTGCGCTCCTCCGGCAGTCAGCGCTACAGCTTCAAGCTGGAATTCGACCACTTTGAAGACGGCAAAACGTATGACGGGCTGGATAAGCTCTGCCTGAACAATCTGATTCAGGACAATACGATGATGAAAGACTATATCGCGTATTACCTGATGAATGATTTCGGCGCGGACAGTCCGCTGTGCTCCTTCGCCTATATCACCGTCAACGGCGAGGACTGGGGGCTCTATCTCGCCGTCGAGGGCATCGAGGACAGCTTCCTTTCGCGCAGCTACGGCTCCGAAGCGGGCGAGCTCTATAAGCCGGACAGCATGAGCTTCGGCGGCGGGCGCGGAAACGGCAAGGATTTCAACATGGATGATTTTGATTTCAGCGGCAGCGACGATGAAGATCAGGATCAGGATCAGAATCAGAATCAAGCGCAGGATACGCCGCAGCAGGGCGCGCAGGGCAGCGCAGACAGCGATGATGCCGGCAGCGCGTTCCCGGGCTTCCCGGGCAGCGACGGCACACAGATGCCGGAAGGCATGACTCCGCCAGACGGCTTCAGCGGCAGCTTCCCGGGCTTCTCCGGTGACGGCGCGGGGCAGGAAAGCGGCGACACGGCCGGCTCCGGCGACACGGAAACCGGCGACGGTGCGCAGACGCCCGCGGGCATGACCCCGCCCGGCGGCTTCGGCGGCGGGTTCGGCGGCGGCATGGGCAGCGACGACGTGAAGCTGAAATATATCGACGACGATCCCGACAGTTATTCCAATATTTTCGACAACGCGAAAACGGACGTTTCAAACGCCGATAAAAAGCGGCTGATCGCGTCCCTTGAGAAACTCAGTTCTTATACCGATCTGGAATCCGTGTTGGATACGGACGAGGTGCTGCGCTATTTCGTGGTGCACAATTTCGTGTGCAACGGCGACAGCTACACCGGCATGATGATTCACAATTACTATCTGCATGAGAGCGACGGGCAGCTGAGCATGATCCCCTGGGACTACAATCTTGCCTTCGGCACCTTCCAGGGCGGCGACGCTTCCGGCACGGTGAATACCTCGATCGACAGCCCGATCTCCATGGGAAATGTTGACGATCGCCCGATGCTCGGCTGGATCTTCTCTGATGAGAGCTATACGGAACAGTATCACAAGCTGTTTTCTGAATTCATCGAAAAGTGGTTCACAAACGGCGAGCTCGAGCAGCTGATCGCCGACACGGCCGAAATGATCCGCCCCTATGTGGAGAAGGATCCCACGAAATTCTGCACGACGGAAGACTTCGACAAAGGCGTCGCGGCGCTCTCGCAGTTTGTTTCCCTGCGCGGAGAAGCGGTCGAGCGTCAGCTTGCGGGCGATGACACCGCAGTGGACACCGGCACGCTGAACCTCTCCGACATGGGCTCGATGGGCGGCGGCATGGGCAAGGGCGACAAGGGCGGCATGGGCGGCTTCTCCGGCAGCTTCTCCCCGCTTTCCATGCTCAAACTGACCGACAGCGACGGCAACGAGGTGGCGGTTTCCGATGTGATCGAAGACGTTTCCGCCATCGTCAGCCTCACGCTTTCGGACGGGACGACGCTTGATCTCTCCTCGGGCGAGAGGATGAAGACCCTGATGAAAGCCGACGCGGCGACGATCGTGAGCGCCACGGATCAGGACGGCAACACGACCGATCTTTCCGAATACAAGGTGTCGTTCTCGTCCTCCTCCGGCAGGAGCGGCGGCGCAAAGCCGGACGCAGCGCCGGCAGGCGACGGTGAAACCGAAGCCGAAGCCGACGCGCAGGAGCAGGCGCAGCCGCCCGCCGCGCCGCAGGCGCAAGCCGGTGAAGACAGCACGGCGCAGACGGACGCGAAGCGCAGCGAACGCCCCTCCGCACCGAACGAAACCGACAGGCAGCAGTTCCGGTCCGGCGGCAATTCAACGGCGACGTACTGGATCCTGTGCGGCGCGTCGATCGCAGTCCTCGCGCTCGGCCTGCTGATCGCATTCAAAAAGAAAGCCTGAAAACACAAAGCTTCATGACAAAAGAATCGCCGTCGGCGGAAGATCTCAGCGTCCTCTGCCGGCGGCGGTTCTGTTTTTTTACGCGCGATGGGAATCGCTGCGAAAAACTTGAAGTTTGCGCTTGCAAATCGGCGGCGCATCGGGTATGATGAAATTGAAAAAACTATTCCGGCCGCGGCCGGAGTCGGGAGGCGTTTGCATGCAGGTGATTCGTCAGGGAATCGTTTCGCACGTCACAGACAGCTTTTTTTCCTATCACGCCTGGCCGTCCGCCTGCGCGGATGAAAACGGCGTTCTTTATGTCGTCTGCTCGGGTTTTCGCATGGCGCATATGTGCCCGTTCGGCAAAATCGTGCTTTTTAAGAGCCAGGACGGCGGCCGCTCCTTCGGCCTGCCGACCGTGGTCTGCGATCATTATCTGGATGACCGGGATCCCGGCATCCTCTATCTCGGCGGCGGGCGGATGCTCGTCACGCGCTGCTCGCATCCGGCGGTGACCTACGAAACGGAATTCACGGACTGGCTGCGGTCAGACAGCGGCGCGGCCGGCATGGGGCTGGTGGCGCATTACGGCGCAATCCCGCCGGCAGAGCGCACGGGCGGCTGCTTTTACCGCGTGCTCACGCAATACGGCGAGGCCGCCGAAGCGGAGCGGCGCATCCCGGTGCACGCGCCGCACGGGCCGATCCTGCTGCGCAGCGGCGAGATCCTCTATCTCGGCAAGGCGCTGTTTGACCCCGACCCCGATCGCGCGGACCGGTTTTCCGTCTGGTCGAGCACGGACGGCGCGGCGTCGTTCCATAAAAAAGGCGACTGCGTCCCCCCTGCCGACTACCGCCTCGATCAGCTGCACGAGGCGCACTGCGTCGAGCTGCCGGACGGGCGGCTGCTTGCGCTCTTTCGCGCGCATCTGACGGCGAATGATCACTATTTCACGATGCTGCGCGCCGTTTCGGAGGACGGCGGAATCAGCTGGAAGGACTGGGCGGAGACCGGCGTGTGCGGCTCGCCCCCGCATCTGTGCCCGACCGCGGACGGCGCGGTGCTGACCTACGGCCGGCGCATCCCGCCCTACGGCATTTACGGCAGAAAGGTTTCAGCGTCTGGCAAAATCTCCGCCGAGGAATACCGCCTGTCCGACTGCGCGGACAGCGACATCGGCTACCCGGCGAGCGTCGTTTTGCCCGACGGCTCGATCTTCACGGTCTACTACGCCCGCTGTCAGGGCGAAACGACCGCCTCGCTGCTCTCGGTCACCTGGACGCTTTGACATACAAAAAATTCGGTATTATTCAAATTTTTAATTGATTTATAGTTTTTTAAATGTTATAGTGATTTAGGTGTTATGAAAAACGGCCGGGAGCGGGGTTGCTTCTCCTTTCACGGCCGCTTTTTCAGTCAGACAGATTTACATCAACAAGGAGGAACTGCAATGTCCAAAGCGCTCAAACGCACCGTCAGCATCCTGCTCAGCCTGCTGATGACCCTGTCCCTCGTGGCCGGGCTTTCCTTCACGTCGTACGCAGATATCTACGACCCCTGGGACGGCACGATCCCGACCCAGTCGCCGGCGGGCTATTCGGTGAACGGCACCACCTATTCCATCAGCACCCCGGCGGCCTTTATCTGGTTCCTGAAATCAGTCAACGACGCCGAGCCCTTCGTCAACCACACGGTCCAGCTGACCCGGGATATCGACCTGGGCGGCGTAAGCACCGACGCGGTCTGGTCGAACGTGGATCGCGCGTTCAAAGGCACGTTTGACGGTCAGGGCTACACCATCAGCAATTTCACCTGCACGACCACCAGCCGCAACAATGCCGCGCTGTTCACCAAGATCGACGGCGCGACGATCAGGAACGTCAACCTGAAAAACGTCAAAGTTGACGATGTCGATTCCACCAGAGGGCAGTATGTCGGCGCCCTCGTCGGCTACGCGACCGGCAGATGCATCATCGAGAACGTGCACGTCACCAGCGGCTTCGTCAAGGGCCGCAAATATCTCGGCGGTCTTGTCGGCTACGCTGCGAGCGGCGCGACCATAGCGATGAGAGACTGCTCCAACGCCGCAGTCGTCGCCAACGGCGAAGACCAGATCGGCGGCCTGCTCGGCGGCTCCTACGGCGCGGCGAACTTCAACAATTGCTATAACACCGGCGCTGTCAGCGGCACGACGACCGTCGGCGGCATCCTCGGCTACTGCAATCAGAATGTCGCCATGACGAATTGCTACAACACCGGCAACATTACGGCCACGAGCACGGCCACGCTCACAAGCGGCCTCGCAACCGCGGGCGGCCTGGTCGGCTACTACAGAGACAACACCTGCAACATCACCGATTGCTGCAACCTCGGTCTGATCCGCGGCAACGGCCACGTCGGCGGTCTGCTCGGTCTGAACAAAGATACGGCCGGCACGGTGAATATCTCCAGATGCTTCAACACGGGTACGATCACGTCCTATACCCAGACTGTGAGCTATTACAGCAGCGCTTCCTATGACTTCAAGGGCGGCCTGCTGGGCTTCTCGCAGTCGAACACCTGCACGATCGCCGATTCCTACAACTGGGGTTCCGTCATCGGCGGCGCGATGTCCTCCGGCATCTTCGGCGGCACCGGCAGCCTTGATGATTCCGGCTCCGCCGGCACCATCACGATCAACAACTGCTACAGCGCGGGCAAGGTCCACGGCAACTGGGCCTACACCTTCGGCTGGGGCAACGGCAACACCGTGCCCGACACGAACTACTATCTCACCGGCATTCTCGAAACGCCGAACCAGCGCGTTGAGGGTCTGGAGATCTCCAAGGAGAACCTGATCAACGCCGGCGACTTTATTTCCACTGCGCTCGTTTTGAACATTGAAGGCGTGCAGTACGGCGCATACGACAAATGTTATTATCCGATCATGAGCTGGCTGACCTCCTCTGAGCTTGACATGATCAACGATTTCTATCAGCCGCACTCCGTGGCGCACAAGGGCTATCAGATGGTTGCGCCGGCGAACACCCTGCCCGCTTACAACGCAGCCGGCAGCGCAGGCTTCTGGGGCGCGGAATGCGATATCCAGCGCACAAGCGACGGCCACTGGGTGCTCTGCCACGGCAACATGAGCGAAATGACCGACGTCACCGGCAGCATTTCCAGCTACACGCTCGCGCAGCTGCAGGAGATTGCCATCACCAAGGGCAACTACGTTTCGCAGTATGCCGGCCTGACTTTCTGCACGCTCGAGGATTATCTCGCCGCCTGCGCAGACTATGACATGGTTCCGGTCATCGAGGTCAAGGATGCGCCGAGCAATGCGCAGCTTTCCGAGCTTGCGACGCTGCTGCTTGCGCAGCCGAATGCCGATGATATCGTCATCATTGCGCAGGAATCCTCCATCCTGCCCTATCTGCGCAGCCAGATGCCCGACACCGAAATGTATTACTGCACCGGCCAGTCCAGCCCCTCGATCGACACGATCAAGAATCTGTGGCTGGATTACGGCATCGGCTGGGACTTCCATTACTCCTTCGTCACCGACACGGCGAGCGACGGCCGCGTGCGTGAAGCGCTGACCTACGGCGTGCCGCTGATGACCTGGACCACAGACGACAGCTATAACTCCATGACGCAGGCGCAGCGCATCGACGCGACCTACGCTTCCGGCGTGCGCTACTTCACGAGCGGCTCGTCGAATCTGGAAGCGGCCCCGCTTGAGAACACCGCAACGGCAACCATGTATGCGACAGTTTGGAGCGCTTACAACTATCGCAACACCGTGAACTATACGATCCACAACCTGACAGACGGCACCTCGCACTCATTTAATAACAATACGCCCGTTGATCAGTATACCTCACAGAATGTTTACCGCAAGACCTATCAGACCGGCGAAAACGTCACCTGCTCCCAGGGGACGCTGGAGATCGACCGCTCCTATTACAACACCGTGGAGGAGATGGGCCTGAACATTGAATACAAGCCGCACGTCTTCTCCAGAGCCGGATATGTGCGCTGGGGCGTGGAGCTGTTCCCGGCGGGCGACGATATGCCCGCGGGCCTCGGCTCTCTGACCGCTGATGCGGTCGGCGTTGCCAATGATTACAATCAGAGAACGGTCGTCGGCACCGAAGGCAACTCCTACACCTATGAGCTGCATTTCGGCAGCCCGACCGGTCAGCTGCGCACGGCTGAAACCTGCAACGGCAACTTCTCGCAGGAAGCAAGCATTCCTTCGGAACAGGATCTGGATTACGGCCCGTATACCTGGTATATCACCGGTCCCGCCCCGCAGGCGGGCGAGAGCGTGACGCTCCGTATCGTTGCGATCTGCTGCTCGAGATACAATGCCGATAACCTGCAGATGCTCTCCGAGTGGACGGACGTCACGATCGTCGGCACCTGCTCGCATGCGTACGGCTTCACCTCCGCCGCTGTCAGCGACGATCATATGGAATATGCCGCCTCCTGCGAGATGCCCGCGTCCTACTACTACTCCTGCCCGGTCTGCGGCGCGAACGGCACCGACACCTTCGAGTACGGCGCGGCAACCGGCCACGACTGGGGCGACTGGGTCGAATACGACGAGGAGAATCACGCTCACTACTGCGAAAACAACGGCGAGCACTTTGAAACTGAACCGCACACGTTCGACGCCTGGTACGACGGCAATGACGGCTATTCCTACAGAGAATGCCTGTACTGCGGATATCTGGAGAGTCACCCGAACTCCTACACCATCGGTTTCGAGACTTTTGACGGCACCTGGATCCAAGCGATCTGTGCAGAATACGGCACGCCGATCGTTGCGCCCGACGACCCCACGAAAGAAGGCTACTATTTCCTGGGCTGGCTCAGAAACGGCAATGTGGCCTATGTGCCCGCAACGATGCCCGCCGAGAACTATACGCTGTACGCAAACTGGTTCCGCCTCTCCTACACCGTCACCTACCTCGATGCAGAAGGCAACCTGATCAGAGAGGATACCGTGCCCTACGACGATTCGATCAACCCGCCCGCAGCGCCCGAAAAGACAGATTATATCTTCACGGGCTGGGATCACGAAATCCCCGAAAAAATGCCGGCGGAGAACCTGACCTTCACGGCGCAGTATGAACCCCTTGCCATCGTCGTGCGCAGACATTCGCTCACGCTCGACGGCGATATCGGCGTGAACTTCTATGTGGACGTTCCGAATGCGACGGCGGACACCTACGCCACCTTCACCGTGGCCGGTCAGACCACCACCGCGATGATCAATCTCAATCAGTATGCCATGGTCGACGGCTACAAGCTCTACAAGTTCACCTGCAACGTCCATGCGCCGCAGACCGATACGCCGATCACCGGCAAGGTTGTGCGCGGCACCATGGAGAGCGAGGTCTTCAGCTACAGCGTGCAGGATTACCTGACGGAAGCGCAAACCGCGCTGGCCGCCAATCCGCTGATGATGCGCCTTGCCGCCGCGATCGCGACCTACGGCTTCTGCGCAAACGATCAGCTGAACTACAACCAGGATTTCGTGAAGCATGATCTGTATGACGACGGTGATTTCGACACGATCACCGCGAGCTCCCTTGCGAGCTACGCGCCGGATATGCAGAATACCGCTGACGGCGTCAATTACTACGGCTCCAGCCTTTTGCTGCTCACCGAAACCTCCATCATGCATTACTTCAGCTTGAGCAGCGGCCAGAGCATTGAGGACTTCACCTTCCTGCTCGGCGAAGGCGCAAACGCCGTGGAGCTCACGCCCGTCATCAACGGCGCTTACTACTGCGTGGAGGTCCGGAACATCGCGTCCGGCCGTCTCGGCAATCCTTACAAGGTGACCGTGCTCGACGGCGACGGCAATATTGTCAACTGCTGGAACTTCTCCGCGATGAGCTACAGCTACAATGTGCTCACCAAATATGAGGCGAACGATCCCGCGGTTTCCGTCAATCTCGCGAATCTGGCAAAGGCGCTGGTGGACTATTACAGAGCCGCCGACGCGTATTTCAGCCAGCCGCACTGAGCTCGCAGCAGCAGGCATAACTGCATAAATTTCCCGCAACATAACAGCGTTCCCGGCGGCAGCCCCGTCGGGAACGTTTTTTATGACACCATATAAGGAAAGCACCCTGACCGCTGCTGCGATCGGGGTGCTGTCTGTTAGAATGCTATTCTGCGCGGCGTTTCGTCCGTCTGCCGCAAAGCGCGTGGCTCTCGGCGATCATCTGCTCGAGCTGCGCGTCGGGCACGGAGCCGTCGAGGATCACGGAAAACCAGTGCGTTTTATTCATGTGATAGGCCGGCAGGCAGGCGGGAAACACGCGGATCCAGAACTGCACGGTCTCCGGCGGCGCCTTGAGATTGACCCAGAGCTTTCCCTCCCGCTCAAAGATCCAGGCAAAGCCGCGGCGTGTATCGCGCCGGCGCATCACTGTCCAGTTGGGATCATCAAACGGGTAGTCCTCATACGCATGGGGAAAGGTCAGGCAGAAGGCGATGATCTGCGCGCGGTCCGTCATACCGTTGCGGACGCTTTGCCGAGATACACGGCGGCCGCCTTCGCGGCGTTCGGCACGGTTTCCTCTTTGATATTCTTCGCCGCGCTGACGATGATCTTCGGCATCGGCGCGATCGTCTTCCAGAAGAGCTTGCGCGCGTCCTTCGCAATGCCGAACCAGCCTTCGCCGAAGCGTCTGGCCGCCTGCGGGAGCTGCCTGGCCGTATCGGCCAGCGAATCGATGTTGACCGCGCGGATCAGCGTTGCGGCGATGTCGCCGGCGTTTTGGCGCGACGCGTCGCTGAAGCTCCCGAGGAACTCGCTGAACGCGACGTCCGTGATCTTTGCCATGTTGTCCACGTCTTCCCGGGTCACGAGCTCGCCGTTTTCGATCTGCCAGGAGCACAGGTCATGCTGCAGCGGGCCGAGGGGCAGGTTGCTGACCACGGCCGTGAAATCATAATCATGCGAAAGCACCATGCCCACCGCGGAGGAATGCGGCACCAGGTGACGGTAACGCGGCAGGATCTCACGATAGGCGTCCGTGGCAAAGAGCGAATAATCCTCATAGCCCGGGCCGTCGTTGTTGTAGACACGCTGAATGCGCGCGCGTGTGGCGGCGTCCGTTTTCAGCGCGGCGTAAAGGGCCAGATGGCCGCCCTTGGAGTGGCCGCAGAGGATGATGTTGCCCTCTGTGTGCGCGGCGACGCCGTTGAGATAGTCCAGCGCCAGCTGATAAGACGGGATCGAGCCGTTGATGAAGATATCCATATCTTCCTTCCAGCCGATGATCGTATCGTCCGTGCCGCGGTAGATGATGACCGCCGTGCCGTCCGGCAGCAGGAAGGTGCCAGCGGCGAACTGCACGGCCGGCTCATGCTCGAAGGTTTCCTGCACCGCCCAGAGCTTCATTTCCGCGAACCGCTTCATCGGCTCCATGGCCATCATGTTGACGCTCGCGTCGTTCGGGATCATCAGCCCCAGTCGGGAATGATGATAGCCGCGCTTGGCAAACATCGCATAGCACACGTCGGAAAACGGGACGGGCTCCGCCGAAAAGTCGGGCGACACGACCTGCTCAAACGGCATATAAAAGACCTGACAGAGCGTCAGGTTGTCCGCGTCGCCGAACGGACGCGCCGCAAACGGCACATCGCCGAAGGCTTGAATATACTCTTTGATTCCGGGCATTGCAACCCCTCCAACCGCAACAAATTGAATAAAAGCTTTCCGCTTTATTGAATAATATTAACACAAATTGACAGGGATGTCAAATACAATTTCAGCAGTCTGTGCGCTCACCAGTGATAGAGCAATTCATACGCCACGAAGTATTCGCGGACGTAGCGTTTCCAGGCAGCGCCCGGCGTCGGGGCGGTCACGCGCAGTGGGCGCGGCAGGCCGCGGCGGGCGGCGATGCAGGCGGCGCGGTGCATGTGATAGCTGCTGGTCAGGAAGCCGACGCGCAGCGCGGAGGGATCCTTCCCGCTGTGCTGCCGGATCAGCGGCAGCGCGTACTGAAAATTCTCATAAGTGGTCGTGGAGCGATCCTCCAGGAGCAGGCGCGACGGATCGATCCCCTGCGCGATCAGATAACGCGCGATGACCTCCGCCTCGCTCACGCGCTGGGCGGGGCGGAAATTGCCGCCGCAGGGCACGGCGATCGTCTGCGGATGCGCCTTGAGGTAAGCCGCCGCGCGCTCCATGCGCGCGAGCAGCTGCGGGCTGGGCGTATCCGCGCCGAGAATATCCCCGCCGAGGATCAGCAGGTATTCGCAGTCATCGTCGAACTTCCTGCGCGCGTCCTGCGCGACAAAGGGCAGATAGGCCCCGGCTGTCAGCGCGAAATAGCCGGCCGTGCCTGCCAGAATGCCGAGGGCGGCTTTGCATCCTTTTTTCATGCTTCTTCCTCCGTTTGCTGATAGCGGCTCGCCTGCACGGTGAACAGCTCATAGTATTTCCCCTGCTGCGCCATCAGCGCGCGGTGGTTGCCGATCTCCGCGATCTCGCCGTATTCCAGCACGACGATCTTATCCGCCACCGTCGCGCTCGAAAGCCGGTGCGAGACGAAGATGCTGATCTTATCCTTGCGCAGGGAATCAAACTGGTTGTAGATCTCCTGCTCCGCGAGCGGATCGAGCGAGGCCGTCGGCTCGTCGAGGATCAGGATATCCGAATCACTGTAGAACGCGCGGGCAATGGCCAGCTTCTGCCACTGGCCGATGGAAAGCTCCACGCCGGTTTCCTCGAAATAGCGCATGAGCGGCGTATCATAGCCGTGCTCGAGCTTGTCGATGAAGGCGTTCGCGCCACTCTGCCGCGCCGCGTCCGTGATCTCAGCGGGCACGATCTCCTTGAGCACCTCGCCGAACGCGATATTGTCGCGCACGGAAACGGCGTATTTGCCGAAATCCTGGAAAATGATGCCGAACATCTCATAGATCGCCGCCACGTCGTATTCGCGGATGTCGTGCCCGTCGAGCAGGATCACGCCCTCCGTCGGGTCGTAGAGGCGGGTCAGGAGCTTGATCAGCGTGGTTTTGCCCGCGCCGTTCAGGCCGACGAGCACAACGGTCTCCCCCGCTTCGATCTGCAGATTGATATGCTTGAGCACATCCTTTTTCGTGCCGGGATAGCGGAAGGAAACGTCGCAGAATTCAATCGTATGCGGCGCGTGGCGCTGCACGGGGCGCGGCGGGTCGATGATCGGCGCAACGGTGCGTTCTTCCTGCATGAAAGCGATCAGGTTGTTGATGAACAGCGTGCCCTCGTAGATCGTGGCCGTGGTGGAAATGAGCACGGCGATGCCGGAGGCAATGGAGGTCAGCGCGCCGGTATACAGCGAGTAGTTGCCGACCTCGTAGTCGCCCGCCACCACGCCGCGCGCGATGATCACAAAGAACACGCAGTTGACCACGGTCGTGACCACGGTCGCCGCAATATTCCAGAACAGCTCGTTGAGGATCAGCTTTTTCAGCCCGGCAAAATAGCCGGCGAACACCTGCTTATAGCGATTGGTGAAGTTGTCGGACAGGTTGAACATCCGCATTTCCTTGACCAGATCCTTGTCGACGATCACATCCGAATAATACATCATCTGACGGCGGTCCTTGGAGCGGCGGAACATGTAATCCGTATTTTTACGGCGATAGATGAAATTGATCACCGTGGAGGGCAGCGCCGCCAGGATGATGATGAAGGGCGCCGCGACGCTCACGGCAAAGAGCACGATCACAAAGCTGACGATCGTGATCACGGCAGAGAGAATCTCAAACGTCGAGGAGAGCACCTGCAGCGGCCGGCCGCCCGCCTCGCGGTTGGCGTTTTCCATCTTGGTGTAGAATGCCGGATCGTCAAAGCGCGCGACGTCTACGGTTTTGGCCTTGTCCATGATCTTGAGCTTGATGTGGTTGGACACCAGCTCGCCGGAGATGCGGATCACGGAGGAATAAATGCGCTGCACGACGCTCTGAATAAACAGATAGACAAAATTCAGGATCAGCAGACCGAGAATGATCTGGAACGCGCCGGGGTCGCCGTCGTAATTCGCGGCCAGACGGTTGAGGATCTCCTTGCCGATCAGGGAGCCGATCACGGGCATCACGCCGTTGAACACCGCCATGAGCAGCATCACAAACAGCACCGCGCGGTTGGCCTCCCAGACCAGGCGGATGATATAGGCCAGCCGGGAGGTGAAATCCCGGATCAGCTGCAGCACATAGGCCGGCGTTTCGCGCAGGGTCTTCGGCTTGGGCACGCGGTATTGATCCGTCGCTTCATGGTCCATCATCGGGGGCATGGGCATGCGCGTCACTTCCTTTTCACTCGATTTCAATCGGAACCGTTCTCAATGAATCGAAGAATTCCGCACGGCAGAACGCAGTGCGGAATCTCGTTTAATACAGCAGTTGTTTATACTCCTCGGCAAAGGCCTTCGCGTTCACGCGTTCGAGCACATGGGCGTCCGTGCCGATGTTGAAGCAGACGCCGACCTCGCGGCCGATGTGAAAATAGCGGCGGAAAAAGGCCGGATCATCCCGCACGGCCGGCAGATTCAGCTCCCACGCGATCTCGCGCGCGTCCGCCTTCGCCATGATGTCGCCGATCTCATTGTCCGTGAAGGCGCGTGTGACGTCACGGAAATCGTCAAAGGCCTTGACGTAGCCCGCCATGAACGGATGCGCAAAGCAGTCCGCGCGGCCGCTTTCGATCACGCCGTCCATGATGGCCAGCATATGTTCGCAGTAGGCGCGGGGCGTCTTTTCCGCCGGATGCTCCCAGTAGTGCTGATGGTAATGATTCGTCGTGTAAAGACGGTAATCCAGCGCGTTGTCGCAAGCGGGATCGTCGGCGAATTTGCCGATCCCGTAGGACGACAGCTCCGCGCCGACGAGCACCCTGACGTCGTGCGGCACCTTCTCGAGCTTTTTGAGAATTTTCAGGCGCTGCGCGGCCACGGCGTTGTGCTTCTCAATGTAGTTGTGATCCGTCAGCGCGATCGTGCGCAGGCCGGCGGCGTCCGCGGCGCGCACAATATCCTTCACATGCATCTCCCGGTTCGCGCAGCGGGAAAACCGCGTGTGGATATGCAGATTATCCAGCACCAGTTCATCGATGTCATAGGTTTTCTCATGCACAAACATGCGTCACAGCTCCAATCCGAACAGGCGGTTTGCGTTCGCGCGGGTCTGCGTCAGGATCTCCTCCGGCATCACGCCGCGTGCCGCGGCGATCGCCTGCGCCGCGTAGGGAATCAAAGTGGAATCGTTTCGTTTGCCGCGCAGCGGCACGGGCGCCATATACGGGCAGTCCGTTTCGATCAGCAGCCGCTCCGCCGGAACGGCCGCCGCCACCTCCAGCGGCTTGCGCGCGTTCTTGAAGGTCGTCGCGCCGCCCAGACCGATATAAAGCCCGAGCGCGACGCATTCCTTCGCCATCTCCGCGGAGCCGGAAAAGCAGTGCACCACGCCCTGCGGGCGATATTGCCGCAGCAGACGCAGCGTATCCTCATGGGCTTCCCGGTCATGGACGATCACGGGCAGTGAAAGCTCGTTCGCGAGCGCCAGCTGGGCGGCAAACGTCGCCTGCTGCACGTCGCGCGGGGCAAAGTCGTAATAATAATCCAGCCCGATCTCCCCCACCGCGACGCATTTCGGGTGCTTACAGAAGGCGCGCACCTGCGCAAGCCAGTCCGCCGGCTGCGCCGCGGCCTCATGCGGATGCACGCCGCAGGCGGCACAGAGGAAGGGATAGCGCTCGGCCAGCGCCAGCGATTCTTCGCAGGTGGCAAGATCGGTCGCGCAGTTGATCACGCCGCACACGCCCTTTGCGGGCAGCGACGAAAGCAGCGCGTCGCGGTCCTCGGCAAAGGCCTCGTCGTTATAATGCGCGTGGCTGTCAAAGATCGCGGCCATTTCAGCTCAGCTTGCTCCCGGCGGGAATGCCGTCGGCAAAGAGCACCTTGATTTCATCCTTGGAAACCTCGGCGGAAAGCACCATGCCGCGGCTCTCAACGCCCCGCAGCATGCGCGGCTCAAGATTCGTCACGACGATGACGCTGTGACCGGTCAGATCCGCGGGCTGATACCATTTCGCGATGCCGGAAACCACGGTGCGCGGCGTGCCGGTGCCGTCGTCCAGCGTCAGCTTCAGGAGCTTGTCCGCCTTGGGGACCGGCTCGCAGGCGAGCACCTTCATCACGCGCAGATCCACCTTGGCGAACTCGTCAAACGCGATCTTCGCGACGCCTTCGATTTCCTCTTTCAGCGGGTTTTCCGGCGCTTTCTGCGCCTGTGCCAGCGCCTCGAGCTCCTTTTCCAG
>JAFZNN010000253.1 GCA_017550895.1 Clostridia bacterium | reverse complement strand
GAATTTGCTATCATTCAAGCCATGATTAACGCGAGAAAAGAGAGCGGTCTGACACAGAAACAGCTTGCGGACAAAACCGGTATAACGCAGGCTGATATCAGCAGGCTGGAAAACGGCAGCGCCAATCCTTCTTTGCGCACTTTACAGCGACTTGCCGCAGGAATGGGCATGAGCATTCGCCTTGAATTTATCCGACCAGCGAAATAAACTGGCTTTTTTCGTCTTTTCTGTAGCCTGAAACATGCACGTCAGCTGATTCAATATAACGCAAACCGGACTGCTTCCGCGTCAATCCGCGCAGGCAGTCCGTTTTTCACGCCCGTTTCGCCCAGGAGCGGCCATTCCAAATTCCCCATTCTCTAACATGATTATTCTTGCGCCTCCCGCCATATTATGATAAAATAAAGGCTAATATGGGAAGATGGGCCCGTCGCGACCGGGCTGTTTTCCCGTTCAATGCGAAATTCCATCAGCGGAGGTTTATCCATGTTTGATTTCATAAAGAAAATGCTGGGCGGCGGCAACGATAAGGAAATCGCGCGCCTGAACGTCGTCGTCAAAAAAATAAGCGAAATGGAGCCGAAATACAAGGCCATGACCGACGCGCAGCTCGGCGGGCTGATCGACGAGTTCCGCGCGCGCTACAAAAACGGCGAGACGCTGGACGACCTGCTGCCCGAAGCCTACGCCGCCATGCGCGAAGGCGCGGTGCGCACGCTGGGCCAGCGCGCGTTCGACGTGCAGCTGCTGGGCGCCATCGCGCTGCATCAGGGCCGCATCGCCGAGATGAGGACCGGCGAGGGCAAGACGCTCACCGCCACCTTCCCGGCCTACCTGAACGCCATTCCGGGCGAAGGCGTGCACATCGTGACCGTCAACGAATACCTGGCCCGTTTCCAGAGCGAATGGATGGGCAAGGTGTACCGCTTCATGGGCCTGACCGTCGGGCTGATCGAGCACGAAATGACGCCCGCTCAGCGGCAGGTTTCCTACGCCGCGGACGTGACCTACGCCACCAACAACGAGCTGGGCTTCGACTACCTGCGCGACAACATGGCCTCGCGCCGCGAGCGCCTGGTGCAGAGGCCCTTAAACTTCGCCATCGTGGACGAAGTCGACTCCATCCTCATCGACGAGGCGAGGACGCCGCTCATCATCTCCGGTCAGGGCGAAAAGTCCACGGAGATGTACGCCCGCGTGGATCGCTTCATCCCCCGCCTGACCGAGGCGAAGGAGAAGGACGAAAACGACGAGGTCATTCCCGAATCGGGCGACTATATCCGCGACGAGAAGCAGAAATCCGCCTCACTCACCGAAAGCGGCGTGCGCAAGGCCGAGGCGTATTTCGGCGTGGACAACCTCACCGACCCGGGCAACACCGAACTGTATCACCACATCCTGCAGGCCCTGAAGGCCAACGTGATGATGCGGCGCGACGTGGACTACGTGGTCAAGGACGGCCAGGTGGTCATCGTGGACGAATTCACCGGCCGCTTGATGGTGGGCCGCCGCTATTCGGACGGCCTGCACCAGGCCATCGAGGCCAAGGAGCACGTGAAGGTGGAGCGCGAGAGCAAAACGCTGGCCACCATCACGTTCCAGAACTACTTCCGCATG
>JAFZNN010000252.1 GCA_017550895.1 Clostridia bacterium | reverse complement strand
GGCAGACAGAATAAAATCCATCTGCACTGCGACGGTGCGTATCTTTGCACGGTCGACGCCGAATACTGGTTCGGCAGCCCCTATGCGGGCGTCAATGAAATCGAGGATCTGCAGGCGCAGGCTGCCTTTCTGGAGGCGGTCCGCGCCCGCAGCGCTTATCTGGGCGGGCTGCGGTTGCTTGCCGTGCGCGATTATGCCGCAAAGGAACTGGTGCAGAAGCTGATCACGAAGGGCCACACGCGCGACGCGGCGCTCGCGGCGTGCGAAACGCTGAAGGAGTACGGTTATCTGAACGACCGCCGGTATGCGGAGCATCTGGCCGCAACGCTCATCCGCAGCAAGGGCATGAGCTTGCGCAGTGCGGAATATGAGCTGCAGCGGCGCGGCGTGGACCGTGAAATTGTGCGGGAAATCGCGCAGGGGCTTGACTTTGACCCCGTTTTGCGTATCATAGAATTATTGGAAACCCGATTCAGCCGCAGCCTGGAGGATGAAAAAGGGCTGCGCAGGACCGTTGCCGCCCTGCAGCGGCTCGGCTACGGCTGGTCGGACATACAGACCGCCCTGCGGCGGGTAAAATCGGAGGCGGATTTTGATGAAACGTAAGATCGGCATGATCTCTCTCGGCTGTCCCAAGAATCAGGTGGACGCCGAGCGGATCCTTGCGCAGCTGGACGCGAACCGCTTTGAGATCGCGGATTGCTATGACGGCGTGGACGCTGTGATCGTCAACACCTGCGGCTTCATCGACGAGGCGAAGCAGGAGGCGATCGAGAACATTCTGGATATGGCGGAGCTGAAAAAAGAGGGGACGGTCGGCAAAATCATCGTCACCGGCTGTCTGGTCGAGCGCTACGCGCAGGAGATCCGGCAGGAAATGCCGGAGGTGGACGCCGTGATCGGCATCGGCGCAAACGGCGAGATCGCCGCGCTTGTGGACCGCGTGATCGCGGGCGAGCAGCTCTTCCTGCAGCCGGAAAATACCGGCCTGCCGCTGACCGGCGAGCGCCTGCTGACCACGCCCGAATACTGGGCCTATCTGAAGATCGCGGACGGCTGCTCGAACCGCTGCACCTATTGCGCGATCCCCGGCATCCGCGGCGATTACCGCAGCGTGCCGATGGAAACGCTGATCGAGGAGGCGCGCGCGCTCGCGGACGCGGGCACGAAGGAGCTGATCCTGATCGCGCAGGATACGACCAATTACGGCGTGGATCTCTACGGCGAGCTGCGTCTGCCCGCGCTGCTGGATGCGCTGTGCGAGATCGACGGGCTCCACTGGATCCGGATGCTGTATTTCTATCCGGACAAAATCACGGATGCGCTGCTGGCCACCATGGCGCGGCAGCCGAAGATCCTGCCTTATATCGATCTGCCGCTGCAGCACGCGGACGACGGCATGCTCCGGCGGATGAACCGCCGCGGCGACGGCACGTTCCTGCGCGAGGTAATCGCAAGAATCCGTGCGGCGCTGCCGGAGGTCGTGATCCGCACGACCTTCATCATCGGCTTCCCCGGCGAGGGCGAGGAGGAATTCGAGACGCTGGCCGAATTCGTCAACGAGATCGAATTCGACCGCCTCGGCTGCTTTGCGTTCTCCCCGCAGGAGGGGACGCCCGCCTATGAGATGCCGGATCAGGTGGAGGAGGACGTCAAGGTGCGGCGCGGCGAGATCATCATGCAGGATCAGCTGGAGATCGTCACGGAGAAAAACGACAATCGCATCGGCAAACGCTACGAGGTGCTCGTGGAGGATTATGACCCCTATACGGACAGCTATTCCGGGCGCACTTATATGGATGCGCCGGAGATCGACGGCAAGATGATCTTTACCTCCGAGCGCAGCTATCAGCCCGGCGCCTTTGTCCGCGTGGAGGTCGTCGGCGTCAACGACTATGATCTGCTCGGCCGCGATGTGGCCGGCTGAGCGGGCGGCGTCGTATAGAATCCACAAATTATTGCCGTCCCCGCAGGCGCTTTTGTCTGCTTTTTGCATTGACATTTTTCAGAAAAACGCATATAATGCAACTGAAGTTGATTACAATTGATGCGATCACTGCGAAGAGTACCCGGTATCCGGCGCAGCAAGAGAGCGGATCGGCAGCTGAAAAGATCCGTCTGCGTCCAGCGGCGAAGTGCGCGCAGCGGCACACGGGGGGAACGGAGTATCCCCGTGCGTTTCGGCCGCGTTAAGGCTATGTTGAGAGAGAAACCGGAGTGGAACCGCGCATTCAGCGCCTCCGTGGCCCGTCGGGCCACGGAGGCTTTTTCATTTTTTTAGGGGGGACTGCATGTTTCGGACCATCAAAGAGGATATCAACTGCTTCCTGGCGCGCGACCCCGCTGCGCGGTCGGCGCTGGAGATCCTGTTTTTGTATCCCGGCTTCAAGGCGATCTGCATGTATCGCATTGCGCACCGGCTCTACCGGCGCCATCTGATGTTTCTTGCGCGCTGGGTCTCGCAGCGCTGTTCCAAAAAGACCGGCATCGAGATCCATCCGGCCGCGAAGATCGGCCGCCGGCTGTTCATTGACCACGGCACCGGCGTCGTGATCGGCGAAACGACGGAGATCGGCGACGACGTTACGATCTATCAGGGCGCAACCCTCGGCGGCACGGGCAAGGACGTCGGCAAGCGCCACCCGACGCTCGGCAACGGCGTCATGGTCGGCGCGGGCGCCAAGGTGCTCGGCCCGCTGCAGATCGGCGACTACGCAAAGATCGCCGCCGGCGCGGTGGTGCTCACGGATATTCCGCCCAACAGTACGGCCGTCGGCGTTCCGGCGCGGGTCGTGCGGCTGGACGGCGTACGCGTGGATTCCTTCGACCAGATCCATGTGCCCGACCCGGTCGCGCAGGAGATCGCGCGGCTGGAAGCGGAAATCAATCTACTGAAACAATCCCGGGAGGAAACAAAAAATGAAAATCTATAATACGCTGACCAGAAAAAAAGAGGACTTTGTGCCCATCACGCCGGGCGAGGTCAAGATCTACGCCTGCGGCCCGACGGTATACAATTACATTCATATCGGCAACGCGCGGCCGATCTGCGTGTTCGACGTGCTGCGCCGCTATCTGGAATTCCGCGGATACAAAGTGACGTTCGTGCAGAATTTCACCGACATTGACGACAAGATCATCCGCCGCGCCAACGAAGAGGGCGCGACCTACGATCAGATCGCGGCAAAGTACATCGAGGAGTTCTGGACGGACGCGAAGGGCCTGAATTTCCGCCCGGCGGATATTCATCCGAAGGCGACGGAAAACATCGATCAGATCATCGCCATCGTCAGCGGCCTGATCGAAAACGGACATGCCTATGAAGTGGACGGCGACGTCTATTTCAGCCCCAGGACCTTTGCAGATTACGGCAAGCTTTCGCATCAGCCGCTGGAGGAGCTGGAGGCCGGCGCGCGGATCATGGTCGGCGAAATCAAGCGCGATCCGATGGATTTCGCGCTCTGGAAGGCCGCGAAGCCCGGCGAGCCCGCCTGGGATTCCCCGTGGGGCAAGGGCCGCCCCGGCTGGCACATCGAATGTTCGGCCATGGTCGGCCGCTATCTGGGCGAGAGCATCGATATCCACTGCGGCGGGCAGGATCTGATCTTCCCGCACCATGAGAATGAGATCGCGCAGAGCGAATGCTATACCGGCAAGCCCTTCGCGCATTACTGGATGCACAACGGCTATATCAACGTCGACAATGTGAAAATGTCCAAATCCCTCGGCAATTTCAAAACCGTGCGCGACGTTGCGGCGGTCTACGGCTATGAGCCGATCCGCTACCTGATGATCTCCTCCTCCTATCGCAGCCCGATCAACTACAGCATCGAGGTCATCGAGCAGTGCAAGGCGTCGCTCAACCGGCTCTACACCTGCCGCGACAGCCTGGATTTCGAGCTGCAGACCGCGCCGGAAGGCGCGTGCAGCGATGCGGTCAAAGCGTTTGCGCACGCGCGCACGGCGCAGTTCATCGAAGCGATGGACGACGATCTGAACACCGCCGACGGCCTCTCCGCCGTGTTTGAGCTCGTGCGCGACATCAACGGCAATCTCCTGGGCAAGGGCGCTTCCAAGGGCGATCTGACCTACGCGGCCGAGGTGTTCGACAAGCTGACCGGCGTGCTGGGTCTGGTTTACAACCGCAAGACCGAAACGCTCGACGCCGAGATCGACGCGATGATCGAAGCGCGTACGCAGGCGCGCAAGGCGCGCAACTGGGCGGAGGCGGACCGCATCCGCGACGCGCTCAAGGAGATGGGCATCGTGCTCGAGGATACCGCGCAGGGCGTCAAATGGCATCGCGCGTAAGAAGAAATTCTTTATAAAATACGAAAAATAATGCTTGCAATTCAGGGGAACCTGTGCTATAATATCACGGCAAATCACACGCGGCGCTATTCTTACCGAGTGTGCGCCGGGCAACCGGCGTGTCGGCAATCAGGCGCTGCGGCGGTTCGTATCTGACATTAGATACAAATAACAAAAGGAGGAAAAACAATGTCAGTCGTATCCATGAAGCAATTACTCGAAGCAGGCGTCCATTTCGGACACCAGACCAGAAGATGGAACCCCAAGATGGCGCCCTACATCTTCACCGAGCGCAACGGCATCTACATCATTGACCTGCAGAAGACGGTCAAGAAGCTCGAAGAAGCTTATCTGTTCGTGCGCGACGTCGCTGCGGACGGCGGCGAGATCCTGTTCGTCGGCACCAAGAAGCAGGCGCAGGAATCCATCAAGGATGAGGCCACCCGCTGCGGTATGCCCTATGTCAACGCCCGT
>JAFZNN010000251.1 GCA_017550895.1 Clostridia bacterium | reverse complement strand
GATTTGGAATAAAAAACGAGCGTCCGCACGGGATTCCGGCGGGCGCTGATTTAATTCAGAAGGAAGGGGAGAGCGGCTTGGAATGGACCGTGATGTCCTACAACGTGCAGCATTTCAATGAATACCGACGGGATCGCGTCAATTATCCGCTGTTTGCGCGGGTGATCCGCGAAAGCGGCGCGGACGTGATCGGCATCAACGAATGCTACGGCCCGGGCAGCTGCTTTGCCGCGCAGGCGCAGGTGGCCGAGATCGCGCAGGCGCTGGGCTATCACTGGTATTTTGCGTCGGCCGCGATGATCGAGGAGGAAGGAATTTTCGGCAACGGCATCCTCTCGCGCTTTCCGATTCTGGAGGCGCAGAGCGTGCCGATTCCCGATCCGTCCCCGCGTCGCTATAACGGCTATTATGAAACGCGCTGCGTGCTGCGCTGCGCCGTGGAGGCCGCAGGGGAGCGGCTGGAATTCGCGGTGACGCATTTCGGCCTGAATCCGGATGAGCAGGAAAACGCCGTGCGCACGCTGACTCGCTGCCTGCCGCAGACGCGCTGCGTGCTGATGGGGGATTTCAACGTCCTGCCTGATGCGCCCGTGCTCGCGCCGATCCGCAGCCGTCTGGTCGATACGGCGCCGCTGCTGGGCGAGGATTGTCTGACCTTCCCCTCCGACCGGCCGGACCGCAAGATCGATTACATCCTGCTCAGCGCGGATCTGGAGGCGCTGTCCGCTGAGATCCTGCCCGTGACCGCCGCCGATCACCGGCCGTATCGGGCGCGCATCCGTATCAAATAAAGAATGATAAAAAAGCCGCCGGGCGCAGCTGAAGGAGCTGTTCCCGGCGGCGGTTTGCATTGGATTATTCTTCTTCCTTCGCGTGGCGTTTGGCGACGAGTTCATCCAGAATGCGCTTGTGTTCGCTGTTGGGCAGCGCATACCGAAGCGTCGGAATCGCGGCAAGGATCATGCCGATCGCGGGCGGAATGGAGATCAGGAAGAACATCGCGGCGGCGAATTTGCCGTCGTTGTAGGTTTTGAAGTCCGCGCCGTTGATCAGCGCGTTGTTCAGCAGCGCAACGTTTTTATCCGAGAAGTGGACGATCGCGTAGACCGCGCCGGAGATCAGCGAGGCAATGCCCGCGGACAGCTTCGTGATGAAGGACTGGCCGGAGAAGAATACGCCGTCCGGACGGTTGCCGGTGTGATATTCCTCATAGTCCACGCAGTCCGCGATCATCACCGACTGCAGCACGTTCAGCGAGCCCATGGCGGCGGCCGCCATGAAGAACAGAACGGCCATGACGACCATGCCGATCCAGGTCAGCACGTTGCCCTTGGAGAGCTTGAAGAAAACGAAGATCAGGGCAAAGGGGATCGCGCCGATCAGGGTGAAGAAGTTATAGAGCTTTTTCTTCTCGTATTTCTGCACCAGCTTGGGCACGATGAGCGGGAAGCCGATCATGCCGCCGAAGAGACCGACCACAAGGATCAGGATCTTGAGCACGAGCTGGATGTTCAGCGCGCCGTTCACAAACAAGGTCGCGCCGATATCGTTGTTGAAGAAGTAATACATCACGAGCGTCATCGCGACGATCGCAAGCAGCTGGATCGGGCTGCGCAGGATGCCGGAAATCAGGATCTGGCGGAAGGGCTTGTTGCCGAACATGATCTTGAAGTTCTCTTTGATGGAGTAGGTCTTTTCGTTCTTGGCCTCAACCTTTTCCTTCACGGAGAGACCCGCGACCTGGAACAGCAGGGAGGCAAACACGGTCATGACGACCGCAAGGGTGATGTAAGCCATCCGCAGCGAATGCGCCTCATCCATGCCGCGCGCCTTGAACATGCCCTGGAAGGCGGGCGCGATCATGGTGAAGAGCGTGCCGATCATGCCGACGTTTGCCACGGCACGGGCAAGGGTGAGCACCTTGGCGCGGTCGTTCTGATCCTCGGTCATCAGGGAGGTGACGCCCCAGAGCGGGATATCGCCGATCGTGTAGGTCATGCCCCAAAGGATATAGGAAATGGCCGCCCACGCAATGATGAGCACGGCTTTCGTGCCGTCTTTTTTAACAAAGCCGAGTTCGCTCTGGAATTCCTGCAGCACGGTTTCCGCCAGCGCGGTATCCGTGACGGGCTGCTTGTCATCCGCCGTATAGACCATGACCTTGGTCTTGACGATGTTGCCCTCTTCATCCATCAGGGTCTTGCCTTCGGCGTCCTTCTGCAGCTCCCAGCTGCCGCCTGCCGGCACAAAGAGATATTTGACGCCGTCGTATTCGAGCTCTTTGGTCAGATCGCTCTCTGTGAACGCAACATAGGCGTTCTGCTCCTGCAGCGTGACCTCGTGCAGATCGTTCGGCTCCGCGTACATCCCGTTGAGGAAGGGCAGGATGGTGGTGACCATGATCACCGCGGGCACAAACAGCAGATAGGGCTTGCATTTGCCCCACTTGGTGTGCGTTTTGTCGACGATCGTGCCCATCATCGGGTCGTTGATCGCATCCCAGACGCGGGCAAGCGCAAAGATCAGCGAGCAGGCGATCGCCGGCAGGAAGATCACGCTCTGAAAATAGAACGCGAGGCCGGTCGCGATGATGTTGTAGATGATGTTCTGCCCGGCCAGACCGGTCAGATAGCCGACGAGTTCTTTTTTGGTGTAGGTTTTGACGTTCGGATTCGGGTTGCTTGCAGCTTTACCCATCAAATCACTCCTCTGTTTATTCTGCTTTTCATTATAATATGAATGGCGGAAAAAATCAATATCCGCGCAGCTGTTTTTTGGAAAGCGGCCGGAAAGAGAGAACACCCTCCGACAGATCTGCGGACAGGCAGACCGGCCGGAGGGTTGCTGTTTGAATGCGCTCGGGCTCAGAGAATGGCCTTGGTCTTCAACCATTCTGCCCATTCCCGGGTGTATCTGGCTTTCAGATGGGTGCCGTCGCCGGAGCATTCCGCCCGCAGGGCGCCGTGCCCGTCGTCAAACCGCTCGTTGGGGTCGATATAGAAGACGGTTTTCTGATCGGCGAAGCGGGAGATCTTCTCGTTGAGATCGTCGATCGCCTTGTTGTTGATCGTGCTGCTCTTGTCGGATTCCTTCTGCGTCAGGTGAATGTTCGCCTGAATGAAAATGATGGCGTCCGGCTGCTTGGCGCGCAGCTCATCGATCAGCGCGTGGTATTTATTCACCGTCGTCGCGCGGTCGTAATCGATTTCGTTGACGCCGAGCATGATATAGACCTTTTTGAACTGGTAGTTGGCCATCAGATCGTCGAAGGAGATGTCGCCGATGCCGTTGTTGACCTTGCAGGTCTTTTTATGCATGTTGTAGATGCTCATCGAAACGCGGGCGAAGAAGGTCGCGCCGGGCAGGTCGCCGTATTCCATCAGCTCCTCCGTGCGGGAATCGCCGATGAACAGCGCGTCCTTGAAATAATCCGGCGGCGCCTGCCGGAACACGCGATCCTCCGGCGGCACGACCGGTGGGATCCGCGTGGAAGGATCGGTCGGATCCGTCGGCTGCGTCGAATGCGCCGGCGTCGTGGGTTCCGTCGGCTGCGTCTGCGTGCCGGGCGCGGTCGTCTGCTTCTGCGTCTGCGTCGGCGCTGCCGTCGTCGCGGCGGAAGACGGCGCGGAGGCAGAGGTGGAGGTGACGGGCTGCGTCGCGGTCGTGGCGGCGGTGGACGGATCGGTCTGCGTTGCGGCGGAGGAAGCAGGCGGCGCCGTGGAAGCGGACGCTGTCGTTGTCGGCGTCGTTGACGGCGGATCCGTTACCTCGTTTGCCGTCGGGACGGTCGTTGCAGCGCTCGTCGCCTTGACCGGGGAGACCGCTTTCAACCGCAGCGCGTCCTTGAGCACGAACCGCTGACCCGTATATAAAAATGCAATTGCCAACAGCAGACTCACGCCTGCAAAGAGCTTTTGTTTCATACTGTTTTCCTCAGAATCTGAAATACATGAAGGGGTCGTTCAGACCGCGATAGAGGCAATAGATCGCGCCGGCGGTGATGGCCAGCAGCGCCGGGATCATGATCCATTTGCCGCGGCATTTTTCATAGAGCTTTTTGCCAAGCGGCGTGGAGAGCAGGATGCCGGCCGCCAGGAACGGCCAGAAGAACTTGAGGTTTTTGATCCAGTCGCCGGTATAGACGAATTCTCCGCCCTGCCCGATCAGCCGCAGCAGATAATCGCGCAGATCCTGCAGGGAATCCAGCGCAAAAATCAGCCAGGAGATGGGAATGAGCAGCAGCATGTAGAGATGGCCGAGCACGGCGTGCCGCTCCAGAAACTTGCCGTAGAACGCCTTTTCCAGCAGGATCACGGTGGCAAGGAACAGGCCCCAGAGAATGAAGTTTGCGCCTGCGCCGTGCCAGATGCCGGTGAGCATCCAGACGATGAACAGATTCAGATAGGTGCGCGCCTTGCCCTTGCGGTTGCCGCCCAGGGGAATATAGACGTATTCGCGGAACCAGCTGCCGAGCGTCATATGCCAGCGCCGCCAGAAATCCGTCATGGAGCGGGCGGTGTAGGGCTCGCGGAAATTTTTCGGGAAATCGAAGCCCATCAGCTTGCCCAGGCCGATCGCCATGAGCGAATAGCCGTAGAAATCGAAATAGAGCTGCAGCGAGTAGCCGAGAATGCCCAGCCACGCCATCGGCACGGAAACAGAGGTGTAGCCGATCTTGGCAGTTTCCACCCAAAGGCCGGCCAGTCGGTTGGCCAGCAGCACCTTGAGGCCCAGACCGATGATGAATTTCTCGGCGCCTTCGATGATATAGTCCTTTGTGACGGTGCGTTCATGCAGCTGCAGACGGATCTCGTCATATTTGACGATCGGCCCGGCGATCAGCTGCGGAAAGGCGATGATATAGGTGCCAAGATCAATCGGGTTTTTCTCCGCCGGCGCAGTGCCGCGGTAAACGTCGATCAGATAAGAAACGATCTGGAAGGTGAAAAAGCTGATGCCGATGGGCAGCACCCAGTCGGTCAGCGGCAGCGCGGTGCCGAAGAACCGGTTCACGGTCGAGAGCGTGAAATCCAGATATTTAAACACAAAGAGCGTGCCGAAATCGCAGAGCAGCCCCAGAATCAGGACGGCCTTTTTGCAGCGTCCGCGCCCGATCAACCGCCCGAACAGATAGTTCAGCAGCACCAGCGCGACGATCAGTACAAAATAGAGCGGATGCTCCAGACAGCCGTAGCCGTAAAAGACCAGACTGAAGAATAAAACCGTCGGATTTTTCCATTTTTTCGGCGCGAAATAATACGTGGCCAGAAAGAACGGCAAAAACCATAATAAAAAAGGGAATCCGGAAAAAACCATGGTGTTGGAATCCTCGTATCGATCAAAAAATACAGCGACAGAATTCGCGCTGTTCCGACATTCATTATAAACGATTTTCAGAAAAAATAAACGATTTTTGCAGAAAAAAATGCCACAACTTTTTGCTTGTTTTTACACATTTTTTAGAAAGATTCACAAGGGGAAAAGTCCGTCTCCCGGTGGAAGGGGACGGGACGGGAAAATGAGCGAAAGCGCGGCGATCACCCGGCTGAAAAACCATGCGAAACGCGCATGAAAAAAGCAGAAAACGCCCGCCGCGGCGTATGGCTGCGGCGGGCGGGAGAATCAGGCGTATGTTCGGTTCGGTTTCGTGCGGGGCGGGCGTCACAGCCCGTGCACCTCGCGGTACAGAAGAAACTCTGCTTCGGTGCGCGCTTCGATGGCGGCGTCGAAATCCAGCGCATCCGCGTGCTGCGCGAGCAGCGCCTGCAGCTGCGCCGAAGCCGCATCGAGATAGGCCTGCGCGCTCGGGAAAAAGTGCAGCACCGTGTGCGGATACTGCTTTGTGATCACGGTGGAGTCGATCCGCTCCATCGTATCATCGACCAGTTCAAAGCACAGGAAGCTGTCCGTGCTGACGATATGCGGCTTAAGCATCGGCATCCGGCGTGTAGCTGCCGCCGCGGCCGAAGGCAAAGCGCCCGCCGGCCACCTGCACGAAATTCTGCTTTGCGATGCCGAGATCCACCAGATGCATCGGATGTTCGTCCCCGATCGTGGCGGTCACGGTCCCGCCCTGCCAGACGAATTGCGGCGACTGCGCGTTGACGGCGCTCGGCGCGAGCCGCACACCCTCCATCGCCGCGGCCAGCCAGGTCGGCAGCGGGGCGTCGGCGGTGATGCGCGCGGAGATCGGCTTGCGCTTGTGCAGGCGGTTCAGGATCACCTTGTCCTTTGTGCCCGGCGCTTCAAACTGCCCGACCGTCAGCACGCAGACCAGGTCCTCGCCGGCCGGGATCTCCAGCTTTTCTTTTTCAAAGGTGCCGCCGACCCAGCAGCTGCCCACGCCCTTTTCCCACAGATCGAGCACGAGCGCCTGGCCGTAATAGCCGACGGTCTCACAGAGATCGGGCAGGTCCCGCGGCCCCTTGAGCAGGATCAGCGCCTGTACGTTCTTGAACATGCCGTAGGTCTTGGTGCGGCTGGCAAAGGCCGCCGCGCCGTCGGCCAGATAGGCGGCGGTCAGCCCGCTGACGGCATTCATTTTTTCCAGCGCGGCGCAAAGGAACGCCGTCTGCGCATCGGACGGCGGCGCGGTATAGGTGCGCACGGAATAACGCTTTTCGAGCGCGGTTCTCATAAAGATCGACTCCTTTTTGATTCTCTTCTTTCAGTATACAGGAAAACGCCGGCAGATGCAAGAGCAGAATGCCGGACTTTCGCCGAATGCGCGCGAAAACGCAAAACAACACCGCTGCGCAGCGCGTTTCCTGCGGCGGTGTTGCTTCAATATGAGGGAACAATCAGAGATTGACCGTGCTGTTCTGCGGTTTATCTGCGTCCGGCAGGAAAAGAGGGTTCTGCGGCGCAAAGATTTCGATCGCCTGCGGGAGCAGACGGAAGTCCACGGTTTCCGGGGTACCGCCGAATTCGCCGTCGAGCGACCAGGCCTCCGGCTTGTCAAAAATGAAGCGCGCGCCGGTGATTTTCTGAAAGATCAGCGAATCGCCGTCATAATCCCGCGCTTTGATGCGGTGGAGCATGCGGAAGATATCCGTCGGCTTCTTGAGCCGGCGTACGAGCAGCAGCTCATAGTTGCCGTCGTTGAGCCGCACGTCGTCGGGATTGAAATGAAACACGCCGCCCACGGCGGTCGCGTTGGAAACCGTGCCGAAGTAGAAGTCATCCTCCAGCACCTGCCCGTCGTCAAATTCGATGCGGATGTGCCGCGGCTTGACCTGCCGCAGGGTCGGGATGGTCTGCAGGCCGAAGCCGTTGATCATGTAGGCGCTGTAGCCGAGAAGATTCTTCATCAGCTGCGGCGTTTTGTAGGAAACATGCACGCCCAGGCCGAAGCAGGCGACATAGGAGAAATAGCGGTTGTTCCACTGGCCGAGATCCAGCGCGCGGGTAGATCCGTCCATGATCAGCGCGGCGGCCTGCTGCAGATCGGCGGGAATGCCGATGGTTTTGGCCATGTCGTTGGTCGTGCCGATCGGGAAATAGCCGAGGGCGGGGCGGCGCTGCGCATGCATCAGGCCGGTGATCACCTCGTTGAGCGTGCCGTCGCCGCCGCAGCAGACGACAAGGTCGAATTCCGCGGCGCGGGTGCGCGCGATCTGCGTGGCGTGGCCGCGATAGGCGGTCTGCGCGATCTCGACGGTGAACCGCTGCGGGTCGAAGCAGGCGGCGATTTTTTCCGCAGTCGGGCGCTTGAAGCTCGAGCCGGAGCGGGGATTATAGATCAGCAGGATCTTTTTTGTATGCATACGCAATCACCTCGTCATCATTCAAAACGTGGGGGGAAAGAGCAGGAAACAGAAATAACTGGCCGGTACGGCGAAGGAAACGCTGTCAAAGCGATCCAGCACGCCGCCGTGTTCCGGCAGAAGTTTGCCGAAATCCTTGATCCCGCAGGCGCGTTTGATATAGGAAAGGGAAAGGTCGCCCAGCACGCCGGCAAGCGCGCCGACCACGGCATAGACCGCGAACGCGGGCCAGGGGACGTGAAAGCCGCGCAGCGTCAGAATGCCGCCGTAGACGGCCAGACCGATCAGGCTGCCGCCGATCCCTCCGAAAAAGCCCTCCACGGTTTTATTCGGGCTCACGCGGGGGATCAGCTTGTGTTTGCCGATGAGCATGCCCGTGATCAGCGCCAGACCGTCCGCGCACCAGGCGGCGATCAGCGGGATCACGACGAGCTTTCTGCCGTTCTCCATGCGCAGTGTTTCCAGCATCAGTGAAAGCGCCGCCGGAAACAGGACGGCAGCCGCCAGCGTGACGGCCAGCTCCGCGGGGGAGGGGCCGTGCGCCTGCAGGATCGCGATCAGAAACAGGAGGGCGGCCGCACCGAACAGCAAAAGGGCGCAGACGGCCAGCGGCAGATGAAAATAGAAGATCCACGGCATCGCCGCAGCGCCGAGCACGGCGCAAACCTGCAGCAGACGGGCATGGACGAGCCCCGTCGGCACGGTCAGCTCAAATCCCATCAGCGCAGTCAGCACGGTCAGCAGCAGACCGGTCCCCCACGCGGGCGCGGCGGTCAGGATCCATGCGCTCAGCGCGCTGCCGACCACGGCAACGCCGACGCGGATTGCCATCTTTCCGCTTTTTTTGCCTGCCATCCGCTTCACATCCTTTTTCGGGCGGCGCATCCGCAGCGCCGCGATTTCTGCAACAAGGGCTTGACTTATGCCACACATGTATCATATAATACAGATGTTGCCTCGGCAATGGTCAACATCCGAAAAACTGTGTATTATGCCGCACTTTTGTCGAGATTTGTTGAATATTATCCAAATTCAAAAAATAATGTTGCTTTTTCCGGAGGAAACATGGAGAATCAGAAACCGCAGGACCGCCGCGTGCTCAAAACCAGGCGCGCCGTGCACAACGCATTCGCGCAGCTGCTCGCCGAGAAGGATATCAACGATATCACGGTCAAGGAGATCGCCGATGCGGCGGATATCAACCGCAAAACCTTTTACCGCTACTATGCGGGGATCTATGAGCTGATGGGGGAGATCGAAAACGAGGTCACCACGCAGCTCGCGCAGGGGATGCAGGGCATGGATCTGCACGCCTGCCTGGAAAAGCCCTATCTGATTTTCGATCAGCTCAACGCGATCATCAGCAGCGACCTGGATTTTTACGGTTCCCTGCTGCGCATGGGCACGAATTCCGCGCTGAGTGAAAAAATGACGCGCCTGCTGCAGCAGCGCACCGCGGAAGCGCTGCGCGCGCAGTTCCCCGCCGCCGGGGACGGCCTGGAGCTTGCGGCGGAGTTTCTGGTCTCGGGCATGCTGACGGTCTATAAGGAATGGTTCCGCGGCGACCGGAGCCGCTCGCTGGAATCGGTCTCCAAAACCGTCGGTATCCTCTGCCTGCAGGGTCTGAACGGCCTGCTGCATACGGCGGAGTAATAAGAGAAAACAGAGAAAGCGCTCTTTGCAGACGAAAAACTGCAAAGAGCGCTGAATCATTGATGTGTCAACTTTGGCGACAGGGGAGAATCGTCAGCTCGTCATTTTTTCCTGCTTGACCTTGTGGTCGATCACGTGGCGGCCGGCCAGCTCGCGGTGGATCTCCTCAAGCGAAATGCCCGCCTCCACCATGAGCACCATGACGTGGTAGGCCAGATCCGCGATCTCATAGACCGTTTCCTTGTGATCCTCGGCTTTCGCGGCGATGATGACCTCCGTCGACTCCTCGCCGACCTTTTTCAGGATCTTATCCAGCCCTTTCTCAAAGAGATAGGTTGTGTAGGAGCCTTCTTTTTTTTCTTCTTTTCTGCCGCGGATCAGCGACATAAGCTGATCGAGCGAGAATGCATGTCGTTCGTCGCTTTCCCAGACAAGGTCGTTGAAGCAGGAAACCGTGCCCTTGTGGCAGGCCGGGCCGTCCGGCTCCACGAGTACGGTCAGCGCGTCGCGGTCGCAGTCGGCGGTGATCGAAACCACGTGCTGATAGTTGCCGCTCGTTTCGCCCTTGAGCCACAGCGCCTGTCGCGACCGGCTCCAGAAGCAGGTCAGCCCCTTTTCCATTGTGATCTGCAGGCTCTCGCGGTTCATATAGGCGAGCGTGAGCACCTGTTTTGTTATCGCGTCGACAACGATGGCGGGGATCAGCCCGCGATCGTCAAATTTCAGTTCGTCAATCTTCAGCATGGCTATGCCTCCTTACAGTCTGGCCGGAATGCCTGCCGCCGCCATGGCGGCCTTCAGATCGCGGATCGCGACCTCGCCGAAGTGGAAGATCGAAGCGGCAAGGCCCGCATCCACCTGCGGCAGCGTCTGAAACAGCGTGATGAAATCTTCAATTCTGCCCGCGCCGCCCGAGGCGATGACGGGCACGCTGACGGCCTGGCACACCGCCGCAAGCATCTCCAGATCGAAGCCCTGCTTGACGCCGTCGGTGTCGATGGAGTTGACGACGATCTCGCCCGCGCCCATCGCGACGCACCGCTTGATCCAGCCGATCGCCTCCATGCCGGTATTCTCGCGCCCGCCCTTGGCAAAGACGCGGAATGCACCGTCCACGCGCTTGATATCGACCGAGAGCACGACGCACTGGTCGCCGTAGCGCTTGGCCGCCGCCTCCACGAGCGCCGGATCGCGGATCGCGCCGGAATTGACGCTCACCTTGTCCGCGCCGCATTTGAGCACACGGTCGAAATCGTCCACCGTATTGATGCCGCCGCCCACCGTCAGCGGGATAAAGACGCGTCGCGCCGTTTCACAGAGGATGTCCGTGAACAGCGCGCGCCCCTCGGCGGAGGCGGTGATGTCATAGAACACCAGCTCGTCCGCGCCGCAGCGGCTGTAATATTCTGCGAGCGCCACGGGGGAGGCGACGTCGCCCAGCCCTTCAAAATTGACGCCCTTGACCACTCTGCCGTTCTTGACGTCGAGGCAGGGGATGATGCGTTTTGTGATCATGAAGCCACCTCCACGGCACGGCGCAGGTCGATCGCGCCGGTATAATAAGCCTTGCCGATGATCGCGCCGTACAGGCCCATTGCGGCCAGCCGCTCCACATCCGCAAGCGTCGAAACGCCGCCCGAGGCGACGATCTGCATCGGGAAGCGCGCGCTCAGCGCCTGATACAGCGGCAGATTCGTGCCCCGCATTGCGCCGTCGCGGCTGATATCGGTGCAGATGAGCGTGCGCACGCCGAGGGTCTGCATCCGTTCGCAGAAGGCGAAGGCCTCCAGTCCGGAGGATTCCGTCCAGCCCTTGACCGCAACGCAGCCGTCCTTGATATCGACGCCGACCGCGATCTTTTCGCCGCAGCGGTCCACGGCCGCCGCCAGAAAGTCCGGGTCGGTCACGGCCGCCGTGCCGAGAATGATGCGGTCGAGTCCGGCCGCGGCGTAGCGGTCGATCACGTCCATGGAGCGGATGCCGCCGCCGATTTCGCAGAAGGCGCCGGTCGCAGCCTTGATGCGGCAGACCGTGTCGAGATTCGGCGTGCCGCCGTCCCGCGCGCCGGCCAGATCGACCAGATGAATGTGATCCGCGCCGCAGTCAAGGAAGTCCCGCGCCACGGAAACGGGGTCGTCGCTGTAGACGGTCATCTGCGCGTAATCGCCCTGATAGAGGCGCACGGCCTTGCCGTCATACAGATCAATGGCGGGAAAAAGGATCATGCGGGCACCTCCGTTTCGCAGAAGGCGCGCAGGATCGAAAGACCTACGTCGCCGCTCTTTTCCGGATGGAACTGGCAGCCGAAGACGTTGCCGTCGGCCACTGCCGCAGTCAGCGGCGCGCCGTATTCGACCGTCGCTGCCAGCGCGTCGCCGCAGTCGGCGGCATAATAGGAATGCACAAAATAGACGTGATCGCCGTTGCTGATGTATTTGAACAGCGGCGTTTCTTTTTGAATCTGCAGGGCGTTCCAGCCGATCTGCGGGATTTTCAGCCCCGCCGGAATGACGTCCGCGATCGGCCGGATGCTGCCGCGCAGCAGACCGAGTCCCTTGTGCACGCCGTATTCGTAACTTGTATCAAACAGCAGCTGCATGCCAAGGCAGATGCCGAGCAGAGGCTTGCCCGCCGCTGCAGCGTCGCACACAAGCGTGTCCATGCCGGTGGCGCGCAGCTTTTCCGCCGCGTCCGCAAAGGCGCCCACGCCCGGCAGAATCAGCCGGTCTGCGCTGCGGATCACTGCGGCGTCGCGCGTGGCGACGGCCTGCACGCCGAGGGCGGCAAAGGAGCTTTGCAGCGAAAAGAGATTGCCCACGCCGTAATCGATGATGGCAATCATCAGAGCACCCCTTTCGTGGAGGGAATCTGTCCGGCGGCGCGGGGATCGGCGGCGACAGCCTGCCGCAGAGAACGGGCGGCGGATTTGAATGCGCCCTCGATGATGTGATGGGCATTGCTGCCGGCGAGCTGCTTGATATGCAGGTTGCAGGCGGCAGCGCGGCAGAAGCCGAGCCAGAATTCCTCCACCAGCTCCGTATCAAAGGTGCCGACCTTCTGCGTCGGGATCTGCAGATCGATGACCGGGCAGCAGCGGCCGGAAAGATCGACCGCCGTGAGGATCAGCGCCTCATCCATGGGCAGAATGGCGCTGCCGTAGCGCGTGATGCCGCGCTTGTCGCCCAGTGCTGCGGCGAACGCCTGGCCGAGAGCGATGCCGATATCCTCCACGGTGTGATGGTCGTCCACCTGCGTGTCGCCCTTGCAGGTCAGCGTCAGGTCGAAGCTGCCGTGCTTGGCAAAGAGCGTGAGCATGTGATCCAGAAAGCCGACGCCGCTTTCGATCCGGCTTTCGCCCTTGCCGTCCAGACAAAGGCAGAGCTCGATCTGCGTTTCCGCCGTGTTGCGCTTGATGATCTCGGTTCTCATGGTGTTTCCTCCAGAATCGCCGCAGCCGCGTCCAGCAGCGCCTGCATCTGCGCCCGGCTGCCCACGGTGATGCGGTTATAATTTTTGATGCGTTCCGTGCTGAAATGCCGCACGAGGATGCCACGCGCGCGCAATGCTTGATAAAATGCCTCGCCGCCGAAGCGCGGATGCTTTGCAAACAGGAAGTTCGCGCGTGAATCGGTCAGCTCGAAGCCCAGCGCCCGCAGCCCGTCCGCCGCGAAGGCGCGGTTCTCGATGATCGCGGCGCAGTTGGCGCGGGTATAGGCTTCTTCCGCGAGCGCGCCGACGCCGGCAGCCATCGTCATGCGGTTGACGTTGTAAGGGTTCGTGGAATATTTGATCGTATTCAGGTCGTTGATCAGCGCTTCACAGCCGACGCCGAAGCCCAGCCGCGCACCCGCAAGGGAACGGGATTTGGAAAAGGTCTGCGTGACCAGCAGATTGTCGTATGTTTTGATCAGCGGCACGCAGCTTTCCGCGCCGAAATCGACGTAGGCCTCGTCCACGACCACCACGCGGTCGGGATCGGCGGCAAGAAGCGCTTCGATCGCTGCGCGTGGCAGGGCGATGCCGGTCGGGGCGTTGGGATTCGCCAGGAAAATCGTCCCCTTCGCCGCGGCGAGCGCGTCAGGATCGATTGTCAGATCGTCGCGCAGGGGCAGCACCGTCGCCGGCACGCCGTTAAGCGCGGCAAAGACGGGATAGAAGCCGTAGGTGATATCCGGGAATACGGCGGGATGCGCCGCGTCGCAGAATGCCATGAAGGCAAAGTTCAGGATCTCATCCGACCCGTTTGTTGCCAGCACTTCGGTCGGCGCGACGCCCAGCGTTTCCGCGAGCGCGCGGTGCAAAGGCGCGGCAGTCGGATCGGAATACAGCTGCAGCTTTTCGGCCGCTTCCGCCGCCATTCGCAGCGCCGCCGGCGCGGGCGGGAAGGGAGATTCATTCGTGTTGAGCTTGATATATTGCTGATCCTGCGGCTGCTCGCCCGGGGTATAAGGTGTGAGCGCCGCGTATTTTTCACTGAAAAACCGGCTCATGCGTTCTCCTCCTCCAGGCGGCAGAGCACGCTGCGCGCGTGACCGGTCAGCCCTTCTTTCTGCGCGAAACGGGCGACTTTTTCGCCGACGTTTGCCAGCGCGTCGGCCGTGAAATAGGTATACTGCGTTTTCTTGACGAAATCGTCCACGGAGAGCGGGCTGGAGAAGCGCGCCGTGCCGCCGGTGGGCAGCGTGTGGTTCGGCCCGGCCAGGTAATCGCCGAGCGCTTCGGGGCAGTGCCGCCCCAGGAAGACGGAGCCGGCGTGGCGGATGCCGTCCAGATAATCAAACGGCGCGTCCACGCAGAGCTCCAGGTGCTCCGGCGCGATCTCATTGGCGATCTCGATGGCTGCGCGCAGATCCGGCGCGACGATGATTTTGCCGTTGTCGTCGATCGAGGCGCGCGCGATCTCCTCGCGCTCGAGCAGCGGGAGCTGCCGCTCGATCTCCGCCTGCACGGCGGCGGCCAGCGCAGCCGAATCCGTGACCAGCACGGCGCTGGCGAGCTTGTCATGCTCCGCCTGCGAGAGCAGATCTGCCGCGGCGTAAACGGGATTCGTGTTTTTGTCCGCAACGATCAGGATCTCGCTCGGGCCGGCGATCATATCGATGGAAACCGTGCCGTAGACCTGCTTTTTCGCTTCGGCCACAAAGGCGTTGCCCGGGCCGACGATCTTATCCGCCTTCGGGATGCTCTGCGTGCCGTAGGCCAGCGCGGCGATCGCCTGCGCGCCGCCGACCTTGAAGATGCAGTCCACGCCGGCCACATGGGCGGCCGCGAGGATCGCGGGGTTGATCTTGCCCTCGGCGTTCGGCGGGGTGGTGATCATCACCTGCTTCACGCCGGCGATCTTTGCGGGGATCGCATCCATGAGCACCGTGGAGGGGTAGGCCGCCGTGCCGCCGGGCACATAGAGGCCGGCCCGGTCGACGGGCAGCACCTTCTGCCCCATCACGACGCCGGGCTGTTCGTTGAGAATGAAGCTGTTGCGCTTCTGCGCGCGGTGGAAGGCGCGGATATTCTCCGCCGCCGTTTCCAGCACGTCCAGGAATTCCGGCTCCACGGCGTCGAGCGCCGCCTGCATTTCCTCGGGAGAAACGCGCAGGGACGTCAGCTTCGCCTTGTCGAATTGCTCACAATAGCGGAAAAGCGCGGCGTCGCCTTCAGCGCGCACGGCGGCGATAATGTCCGCCACGATCTGCGCCACGTTGACCTTCGGGGTCACGCGGGCAAAGATCTCGCTGTTCGGCACTTCGCCGTACTGGAAAATTCTAATCATACCTGTTCCTCCGTTCGTGCCGCCATCTCGCGCACGATCGCGTCGATGGGGCCGCGTTTGAATTTGAAGCCGGCCTTGTTGGCGATCAGCCGGGCGCTGATCGGCACGATCTCCTCCACCACGGCGAGCTTGTTTTCACGCAGCGTCACGCCGGTTTCCACGATATCCACGATCACGTCGGACAGACCGAGGATCGGCGCGATCTCGATGGAACCGTTCAGGTGGATGATATCGATATCCCTGCCGCGGGCAGCGTAATGCTGCCGCGCAATGTTTGAAAACTTGGTGGCCACGCGCAGGGCGCCGCGTCCGCTGTCGCGGAAATCGGCAGGGGCCGCCACAGCCATCCGGCAGCGGCCGAGCTGCAGGTCGAGCAGTTCATAGACCTCCGGCGCATATTCGAGCAGAATATCCTTGCCGCATACGCCCAGATCCGCAGCGCCGCGCTCGACATAGATGGCCACGTCCGAGGGTTTGACCCAGAAATAGCGCACGCCGGCTTCGGGATTCTCAAAGATCAGCTTGCGGCCGGTCTCGTGGATGGCGGGGCAGGGGAAGCCGGCGGCCTCAAACATGGCCAGCACCTTTTCGCCCAGCCGCCCTTTGGGCAGCGCAATGTTAAGCATCGGCGTCAACTGCGGTCACCTCCCCGTTCCGGAATTGCAGCTTGCTGCGGTAGCGCGCGCCGGGCACGGCGGCCCGGGCGGCGCAGACGGTTTGCCCTTCGGCAATATAGTTTGCAATGCAGGCGCGCAGCGCGGCGGGATCGGCGCTGTCGTCATAAAGCAGCAGAAGATCCGCGTCATACGGCGCATCCGCAGGCGTCAGGCGTTCGAGCGCATCCAGATAGACCGCAAAGCCGATGGCCTTCGCCGCGTGGCCGAGCCGCTGCATCAGCCGGTCATACTGACCGCCGGTGAGCACGCGCTCCGGCACGCCCGGCAGGAAGCCCTTGAAGACCACGCCGTTATAATAACGCAGGTCGCTCACGGCGGAGAAATCAATGCAGATCTGCGCCTGCAGTTCATAGCCGTCAAAGATCGAGAGCGCGCGCCGGAAGGCCGCAGCCTCCGCGTCCGCGCCGATGTCCGCCGCGAGCGCCTCGACGGCGGGAAGCGTTTCCGCGGCGCTGCCGTCCGTGCGCAGGAGCGCGCGCAGCGGCTGTGCCGTTTCATCCGGGATATTGTTTGCGCGGCAGAGCGCCGTGATCCCGTGCAGGTTCTTTTCGCCGATGCACTGCAGCAGCGCGGCGGTCAGGGCAGGGTCGGTCGTGATCGTTTCCAGGAAGCGCTTGAGTAGCCCGAGGTGCGACACCTCCAGCACGAATTGCGGCGCGCAGGCGCGCAGACTTTCCGCGGCCAGCCACAGCACCTCGCCCACGCAGTAATCATCCACGGCGCCCAGGCATTCCAGCCCGACCTGCGGGATCTCACGGAAGGCGTTGGTGCCCTTGGAAACGCGATAGACGTTTTCGTTATAATAAAGTTTGCGCACGCCGTCGCCGAGATGACGGCTGTTTTTGATGATGGAGAGCGTCACGTCCGGCTTGAGCGCCAGGAGCTTGCCGTCCGTATCCGTGAAGGTGATCACGCCGTCGGAGACCAGGAAATCCTTGTTGCGGCTGTAAAGATCGTATTCCTCAAATTTGCTCATGCGGTAGTGGACGTAGCCGTGCGCGCGGTAAAGCGCGCGCAGGGTGCAGCCGAGCGCCTCGGCCGGATCCAGAATCTGACTGTCGATTTTCATAAGGTTGCTCCGTTTTTCGTTTTGATTGCCGCCTGTGCCGCGGATGGAAGCGTGTGCCCCGCAGGCCGCCGCAGGCGGTCCGCAGCCCGCGCACGACGCGGACGCCGCCCGGCACTTTAGCGTAGTAACACTTTACCATACTATCACGATAAAGTCAATAGGAGATCGCCGTATTTTATTGCTGAAAATAATAGTACTATCTTACCGCAAATTTGTGGGATTTGCAAGATGAAAATCGCAAATGCGCCGGTTCAGCGCAAAAACGTCAGAAAAATGCCGCCGGAAACTGATCATTTCCGCAAAAAACTGTCCGGTTTTCAGACAAAAGGTCGAATTTGTTGTTTGACATATATAAAAAAATAAATTATAATGTTTAGCAATATATCGTGGAAGTCTGCGGTTTCCGGCGCAAGATGCGGCGCCGGAACGGATCGCAGGAGGAACGGAGCTTATGACGGAATCATTCAATGTGCCCTCCATGCGGGCGCTGCTCGATCAGGGCGCGGAAAAGCATGGGGACACAGCTTTCATCAAATATCTCAGGCATGACGTGATTGAGGAAAAGAGTTACCGGCAGCTGCGCAGCGACAGCCTTGCCGTCTGCCGGTTGCTGCGCGAGCGCTGCGCGCCGCGCACCAAGGTGGCCGTGATCGGCAAAACCTCGTATGAATTCCTCGTGTGCATGACCGGCGTGCTGCTCAGCGGCAACGTGGCCGTGCCTTTCGCGCCGGAGATCTCCGCCAAGGAAGCCGGCATGCTGTTTGAACGCGTTCACGTCGGCCTGCTGTTCTATGAAACGGAGTTCGCCGCGCGGGCGCAGGCGCTGCAGGAAGCCGATCCGGCGCTGAAAACCGTCTGTCTGGACGAGATCGCGCAGTTTTACGACGCCTACGGCCCGGATTCCCCGTTTGCTGCGCTTTCCGAGCAGCCCGTGGATCCCGAGGAGACGGCGATCATCATCTTCACCTCCGGCACGACCGGCATACGCAAGGGCGTGATGCTTTCCTCCAACGCGCTGATCGGCAATATCATGTATCACGATTACTGCACCGAAGTGTTCCGCGAGAACGACGTTTCGCTCTCAATTCTCCCGATGTATCATTGCTACTGTTTTTCGGGAGATTATATTAAGAATCTCAAGGACGGCGTGCAGGTCTGTCTGAACGGCAACCTGCGCGACCTGACGAAGAATCTGCCGCTCTTTGCGCCGCGCATCCTGCGCTGCGTGCCGCTGATTGCGGAGTCGCTGCTGCGGCGGGTCAAGGCGCTGCATGCGATGCTGAGCGTCCCGCTTGCGGAAATCAAGCAGCAGGTCTTCGGCCCGAACCTCGAATGGATGATTTCCGGCGGCGCCTATCTGAATCCGCAGCTGATCTCCGAATATGAGGATCTCGGCATTCACCTGCGGCAGGGCTACGGCATGACAGAAGCCGGCTGCCGCATCTCCGTGCCCGATATGACGGCGGATCCCGCGTCGGTCGGCCGCGTGATCGATCTTTGCACCGTGCGCGTGCGCGGCGGCGAGATCCAGGTCAGCACGCCGACGATGATGTCCGGATACTATGATATGCCCGAGGAAACGGCAGCGGTCTTCACCTCCGACGGCTGGCTGCGCACGGGCGATATCGGCTATGTGACGCCGGACCGTCAGCTTTTCATCACCGGGCGGCTGAAAAATCTGATTATCCTTTCCGGCGGCGAGAATGTTTCGCCCGAGGCGATCGAGAAGAAATTCGCCGCGCAGCCGCTGATCAAGGAGGTCATGGTTTACGCCGAAAACGACCGCATCATTGCGGAGTTTTATCCGGATGAGGAGTATGCCGCCCGCAGCGGCGTGGGCGATATCCGCGAGGCGCTCGAGCTGCTGGTGGACACCTGCAACGAAACAGCCAAATCCGCGCATATTATTTCTGATCTGCGCGTGCGCAATATCCCGTTCCCCAAAACCGGCAGCGGCAAGCTGTTCCGGAAACGAACCGAAATCGGATAAAGAAAGAGGATGGCCAATGAAAAAGAGCATCACGACCGCTTATGACCTGATCCCCCCGCAGGATATGATCCAGTTTATGCTGAAGTACAGCTTCTTCCACAAACAGGTCACGCAGATCCCGGAATCCATTCTTGTCACAAAGGAAATCGATTTCCCCGTCATGGAGCAGGCCTTCAACATGGAAATCGAGCGCAACGACTGTCTGCGCCTGCGCTTTTTCAAAGAAAAGGGCAAGATCAAACAGTATTTCCTGCCGTCCTTTGAGATGCACAATATCCCCGTGCTGCACTTTGCGGACCATGCGGAGATGGAAGCGCATTTTTCCAAGGATGCGCAGACGCCCGTGCGCATGCTCAAGGATGAAACGTATCGCATTTATTTCTTCACCGTCGAGAATGCCGACGCGCCCAAGCAGTACGGCATCTTCATCAATATCCATCATCTGGTGATGGACAACGCCGCCTGCCTGGTCTTTTTCAACGATCTGCTCGCGGTTTATGATCATCTGAAAGAGGGCAAGCCCCTCCCCAAGCCTCTGGGCAAATTCGAGGATCGCATTCAGCGTGAGCTGGCCTACGCTGCGGATCCCGAGAATTCCAAACGCGAGGAAGCGGCCTACACCGAATATATCACCAAGGACGGCGAGCCGCTTTATCTGGGCGTCGAAGGCCCGCGGCTGCTTGAGGCCGAGCGCGCGAGGAAAAAGGATCCCACCATCATGGCGCCCTCGCTGTTCGATCCGATCCATGACCGCGCGGCGTTCACGAAGCATACCGTGCCGCCGGAGATCAGCGAAAAGCTGGTCGCCTTCATGGAGGAGAACGAGGTCGGCGGCGAATGCCTGGTGCAGCTGGGCATGCGCCTGCACATTGCGAAGATCAATAATCGCCACACCGATACCTATTTCATCACCCTGTGCCCCCGCCGCCGCACGCTGGAAGAAAAGCGCTCGGGCGGCTCCGTGACAGCGCCCCTGCCCTGGCGTGTGGCCCTGACGGAGGATATGACCTTCCGCGAGGCGCTGGGCAAGATGAAAGAAGCGCAGGTCTGGGCGTTCCGCCACATGGATTATCCCTATATGGAATACCGCGAACTGCAGCGCAAGATCTTCCACTATCCCGCGGCCGCCGGCGCTTCGACCATGATGTTCTCCTGGCTGCCGCTGGCGGAGAATACGCTCGGTGACTGGGATTATGAATTCATCGGCTACGGCCTGGGGCGCTATGTGATGGTGCTTTATACCTTCGCTTTTCAGGATCCCAAAAGCGGCTGCCTGAAGATGACCTATCAGCACCGCACGCATTTTGTCACCGTGGAGGATATCGACGCCCTGCAGGCCGGCACCGTCGCTGCGCTGCAGCTCGGCACGGACAACCCCGATCTCACCATCGGCGAGATTCTGGATCAAATATGAATCGGAACATTTGGAAAGGATGGTTATAATGCTGGAACAACTGAAAACGCTGATTTGCCAATTCGTGGATGTGGAGCCGGACGCCATTACGGAGGATTCGGTCCTGCGCAAGGATCTGGGCCTGAATTCCTTTGACCTTGTTTCCGTGACCACGGCGGCGGAGGCCGTCTTCGGCGTGACGATCCCGGACAGCAAGCTCGGCGCATTCAAAACCGTCGGGGATGTCCTCGGCTTCATTGAGGCTGCACGGAAGGCATAAGGACCGGAGCGCCGCCCGAAGCGAAACGAAAAAGCAGGCAGATGCACACAGCTGCACCTGCCTGCTATTATTTTATTTCATTATATATAAAGGGATCTGCGCAAAGGATTCCGCGCGGCAGGGAAGACAGGCAAGCAGGCGCCGCGCGTCCGCCCGCCGCTTCGCAGACGGTCAGGCGCGACGCCTTGTCCCGCGATTGCGGCAGAATCGCTTCTCCGGCAGGCCGGCTGGTTTTCTCTGCCGCCCCGGTCGGTTTTTGCCGGCGCAGGTTGTGCAAACTATCCAATCAATAGAAAATATTGACCAAAGATTTCCGATAAGATGCAAAAAATTTCGTATAGTTGCATAAATGTAAAATTTTCAGCCGATCATTTATGCAAGATGCACAACACAGATTTGGCTCTCTCTGCGTGAAAGCAGGATTGCCGCCGCCGGCACGGGGCAGAGATCCGTTCCGCTTCGCAGATGCCTGCGCCGACGCGGGAAAAAGCTTCATAATAAGACTTAAAAAACAGATTTTAAGAAAAAAACAGAAATATTTTAAAAAAATTACAGAAAAAGTATTGACAAGCCGCCGATCCCTTGCTATAATCATAATTCCATTTATGGTGGAATTGCGCCCTTTGCACGACCCCTTATTTTCTAGTTAATAAGAGGCGGCAAAGGGGAACAGGCGCGGTTCGCCATGAGACTTTTTGAAACGGAGTGATGAATCAATGCTGCAAGTGAATCCCGTGAAACGAGGCAGCACCACGCGCATGAGCTTCGGTAAAATCAGAGAGGTCATGGATATGCCCAACCTCATCGAGGTGCAGAAGGCGTCCTACCGCTGGTTTATCGAAACCGGTCTGAAGGAAGTGTTCCGCGATACGGCAGATATCACGGACTACACCGGCAACTGGGTGCTCAGCTTCGTGAGCTACCGCATGGACGACAAGCCGAAGTATACCGTGCGGGAGTGCAAGGAGCGCGACGCCACCTATGCCGCGCCGATGCGTGTGACTGTGCGCCTGCAAAACAAGGAAACCGGTGTGATCAAGGAGTCCGAGGTCTTTATGGGCGATTTTCCCATCATGACCGAAAGCGGCACCTTCGTGATCAACGGCGCGGAGCGCGTCATCGTTTCCCAGCTCGTCCGTTCGCCCGGCGTCTATTACGGCATGACGCACGACAAGACCGGTATCGAGCTCTATACCAGCACCATCAATCCGAATCGCGGCGCCTGGCTCGAATATGAAACCGACGCCAACAACATCTTCTATGTCCGCATCGACAAGAACAGAAAAATCTACATCACTACGTTTGTGCGTGCACTCGGCCTGAGCTCCAATGAGGACATCCGTTCCTTCTTCGGCCCGGATGAAAAGCTGGAGGCCACGCTCGAGCACGACACCACCAAAAACTCCGAAGAAGCCCTGATCGAAGTCTTCAAGAAGCTGCGTCCCGGCGAGCCTGTTACGCTGGAAGCTGCGCAGCATCAGATCGACCTGCTGTTTTTCGATCCCTATCGCTATGATATTTCGCGGGTCGGCCGTTACAAGTATAACAAGAAGCTTTCCATGCTCAACCGCCTGCCCGGGTGCACGGTGGCGCAGCCTGTCATCAGCGAGCTGACCGGCGAGCTGCTTGCCGAGCCCGGCGAAGTGATCACCAAGCAGAAGGCGCGCGAGATCGAGGAAGCCGGCATCACGAAGGTCATTGTCGCCTGTGAGGACGGCAGCGAGCTGCATGTCGTTTCCAACGGCATGGTCGAGCCGCTTGCCCTGCTGCCCGATTCGATCAGCAAGGAAGAGCTGCTTGCCGCTTCCATCAATGAGAAGGTGCGTTTCTCCGTGCTGCAGGAAGTGCTGCAGAAATGCGGAGACGACAAGGACGCCCTGCTCGAAGAGATGCGCCTGCGCTGCGACGACCTGATTCCCAAGCACATCATCGTGGATGATATTTTTGCCTCCGTCAACTATGTCAACTGCCTGACAAAGCGCGTGGGCAATGTCGATGATATCGACCATCTGGGCAACCGCCGCATTCGTTCCGTCGGCGAGCTGCTGCAGAACCAGTTCCGCATCGGTCTGGCCCGCATGGAGCGCGTGGTGCGCGAGCGTATGGCCATTCAGGTGCAGGAGGATGACGATAAGATCACCCCGCAGACCCTGATCAATATCCGCCCCGTGATGGTGGCGATCCGTGAGTTCTTCGGCTCTTCGCCGCTCTCACAGTTCATGGATCAGACGAATCCGCTCGCGGAGCTGACGCATAAGCGCCGTCTTTCCGCTCTCGGCCCCGGCGGTCTTTCCCGTGACCGCGCCGGTTTCGAGGTGCGCGACGTGCATTATTCCCATTACGGGCGCATGTGCCCGATTGAAACGCCGGAAGGTCCCAACATCGGCCTGATCTCCTATCTGGCCACCTTCGCGCGCATCAACGAATACGGTTTCGTTGAGGCCCCCTTCCGCAAGATTGACAAGGAAACCGGCGTCGTGCTCGATGAAGTTGAGTATATGACTGCCGATACCGAGGATGAATACATCGTTGCGCAGGCGAATGAGCCGCTGGATGCGGAGCATCGCTTCGTGCGCGAAAAGATCACCGCCCGTCACAGAGACGAGTTCCTGGAGATCGACCGGCGCGCCGCGGACTATATGGACGTTTCGCCCAAGATGGTCGTCTCCGTTGCGACGGCGATGATCCCGTTCCTTGAAAACGACGACGCGAACCGCGCGCTCATGGGCTCCAACATGCAGCGTCAGGCTGTGCCGCTGCTCAAGACCTGCGCCCCGATCGTGGGCACGGGTATGGAATATAAAGCGGCGGTCGACTCCGGCGTGACCGTGCTCGCGAAGGCCGGCGGCATTGTGTCCAAGGTCTGCGCCGACAGCATCACCGTGCAGGAGGACGGCGGTGAAAAGCGCGATTATGAGCTGATCAAGTTCATGCGCTCCAACCAGGGCACCTGCATCAACCAGCGCCCGATCGTTGCGGTCGGCCAGCGCGTGGAGGCCGGCGAGGTCATCGCCGACGGTCCCGCGACCGATCACGGCGAGATCAGCCTGGGCAAGAACGCGCTCGTAGGCTTCATGACCTGGGAAGGCTACAACTACGAGGACGCCGTTCTGATCAATGAAAAGCTCGTGCGCGACGACGTGTATACGTCCGTCCACATTGAGAAATACGAAACCGAGGCCCGCGACACCAAGCTCGGCCCCGAAGAGATCACCCGCGATATTCCCAACGTCGGCGACGACGCGCTGGGCAACCTCGATGATCGCGGCATCATCCGCATCGGCGCGGAGGTGCATTCCGGCGACATCCTGGTCGGAAAGGTGACGCCGAAGGGAGAAACGGAGCTTACGGCAGAGGAGCGGCTTCTGCGCGCGATTTTCGGTGAAAAGGCGAGAGAAGTGCGAGATACTTCCCTGAAAGTCCCACACGGCGAATATGGACTTATTGTT
>JAFZNN010000250.1 GCA_017550895.1 Clostridia bacterium | reverse complement strand
CCCGGCGGGGATGAATCCGTCCTTTGCCGATCTTTACGCGCGCAATCAGGACCTGGCCGGCTGGATCTCGATCCCGGCGCTGGACATCAATTTCCCCGTGCTGCAGACGGACGACAACGACTACTACCTGCGGCGGGATTTCTACGGCAAAAGCACCGCCTACGGCAATCCCTTCTTTGATTTCCGCAATCATCTGGATACGCTCGACCGCAACACCGTGCTTTACGGCCACAACATGCGCCATGACGACAAGCTCTTCGGCACGCTGGAACGCCTGCGCGACTCGGAAACCTTCCTGGAAACGCCGCTGATCGGGCTGAGCACGCTCTACGGGGACTATACTTTCAAGATCTGCGCCGTGTTTGTGACCAACAGCGTGGCGGCCGACGACAACGGCGACATCTTCAACTACATTTTTACCGAAACGAATGCCGACGGCTTCCGGCGTTATCTGACTGAGCTGAACAAGCGCAAGCTCTATGACACCGGGGTCGGCATTGAGCTGAACGACCGGCTGCTGACGCTTTCCACCTGCTGCTACGATTTCAGCAACGCGCGCCTTGTCATCGTCGCGCGGCTGCTGCGCACGGGCGAAAGCGCGGCCGTGGATCCCGCCAAGGTGCGGGTCAATGAGAATCCGAAATTCCCGCAGGCCTATTACAACGCCAAGCGCATGGACAATCCCTACCTCGGCGACACCGATCTGTTCCCCATGGAGTAAGCCGGATCGGTTCCGTTCTGCGCAAAGGAGGTCTTTCTATGGCGGAAACCCCGGCGCGGCGGCAGCCGCGCTTCCAGCAGATCACCGTGATGCTGCTCATGACGGCGTTTCAGCTCGTCTGCGCCGCCTGCGTGCTCTGCAGGCAGGAAACGCTGCAGCTGTCCATGGTCTATCTGCTGGTCGGCTATATCGCGGCGGAATGGATCTATCTCCTGATCGGCAACCTTGTCACCGGCAATGATTATTTTGAGCTGGAGGCCATCGCTTTTTTTCTTTCCGGTCTCGGGCTGACGCTCTGCGCGAGCTTCAGCGAATCCTTCGCCTTCAAGCAGCTCGTTGCCATCGGTCTGGGGCTCGCCGTCTATCTGCTCATTCTGCTGCTGATCAAAAATATGTATGTCGTCCGGTGGCTGCGCTATCCCGCCGCCATCGGTTCCATCGGCGTGCTCGCGCTGAATCTCCTGCTCGCGCAGGTGCACAACGGCGCGCTGAACTGGATCGATCTCGGCCCGGTTTCCATCCAGCCTTCGGAGCTGGTCAAGGTCGTGTTCATCTTTGTCGGCGCGGTGACGCTCGAAAAACTGCTCTCCACCAAGGCGCTCTGGCTCTACATCGGCTATGCGCTCGTCTGCGTGGGCTGCCTGTTTCTCATGCGCGATTTCGGCACGGCGCTGATTTTCTTTTTCACCTTCATCCTGATCGCTTTCATGCGCTCGGGCAATGTGCGCACGCTGTTTCTCATCTGCGCGGTCGCGCTCATGGGCGCGATGCTGGTCATCTATTTCAAGCCCTATGTCGCCAACCGCTTCGCCGCCTTCCGCCACGTCTGGGACTATGCCGACACGCTCGGCTATCAGCAGACGCGCGTGCTGACGTATTCCGCGAGCGGCGGCCTGTGCGGCCTGGGGCTGGGCGAGGGCTATCTGCGGGACGTTTATGCCGTCACCACGGACCTGATCTTCGGCCTGATCAATGAGGAGCTGGGCATCTTCATGGGCGTCGCCGTGGTGCTCTCCTTTGTCGGCATCGCGTTTTTCGCGGTCAAGACCGCCAAGAGCGCCGGCTCGACCTTCTATGCGATCGCGGCGGTCGCCGCCGCCGGCATGCTGCTCTTCCAGATGTCGCTGAACGTCTTCGGCGTCACGGATCTGCTGCCGCTGACCGGCGTGACGCTGCCGTTTGTCAGCCGCGGCGGCTCGAGCATGATCTGCTCGTGGGGCCTGCTGGCCTATATCCGCGCGGCCGGCGCGCCGTTTGTGCCCCCGCGCCCGGACATCGCGGTGAGCAAGCGCCTGCGCCGCCCGGCGAAAGGAGGCGGCGACGCATGAAAATCACCGCCAAACGCGCCGCTGTGATCTACGGCCTGATCGCCCTGGTGCTGGCCGGGCTGACCGTGTTTCTCGTCAGCCTCGTGCGCCACGGCGACAGCTGGGCGGGCAGCCGGTTCAACCGCCACATCTACAGCGGCGGCGCCATCGTCAACGCCGGCACGATCCGCGACGTTAACGCCGTGGTCCTCGCCGAAACCAAAAACGGCAAGCGCGTGTTTGCCGACGGGGCGAACACCCGCCGCGCGACCCTGCACGTCGTGGGCGACACCGCGGGCTATATTTCCACCGGCACGCATTATCTCTATCGCGACGCGCTCTCCGGCTACAGCATCGCCGGCGGCGTCTATAAGCTCAAGCGCAGCGGCACGGGCACGGACATCACGCTGAATATCGACAGCGCGGCCTGCCGCATCGCCTATGAGGCGCTGGGCGACTATAACGGCGCGGTCGCCGTCTACAACTACAAAACCGGGCAGCTGCTCTGCAGCGTTTCCAAGCCGACCTTTGACCCGCAGAACCGCCCGAAGGATCTGCTGACCAACGAGAAATACGAGGGCGTGTTCCTTGACAAGGTGCTCTCCGGTATCTATACGCCCGGCTCGCTGATGAAAATTGTCACGGCGGCCTGTGCGATCGAAAACATCCCCGACATTTATTCCCGCACCTTTGAGTGCGACGGCGAATATGAAACCGGCGACGGCACCGTCATCTGCAACGGCGTGCACGGCAAGGTCAGCTTTCAGGAAGCGATGAACGAAAGCTGCAACTGCGCGTTTGCGCAGATTTCGGT
>JAFZNN010000249.1 GCA_017550895.1 Clostridia bacterium | reverse complement strand
TGAAGGGCTATAAAGAGATCGAATTCGAGGTCATGCGCGATTCCAACGATCACGCGATCACAATCTGCGGCATGGAGAATATTGATCCGGTCGGCGTGCACACCGGCGATTCCCTTGTGGTCGCGCCGATCCTTTCGCTGAATGATCAGGATCTCAAAATGCTCAACGACAGCGCGATCAAGATCATCCGCGAGCTGAAGATTGAGGGCGGCTGCAACGTTCAGTTCGCGCTGCATCCGGAAACGAGCGAATACTATCTGATCGAGGTCAATCCCCGCGTTTCCCGCTCCTCCGCGCTTGCCTCCAAAGCCAGCGGTTACCCGATCGCCCGCGTGACGGCGAAGATTGCTATGGGCATGGCGCTCGAGGAGATCCCGGTCGCCGGCGGCACCGCGGATATCGAGCCGCAGCTCGACTATATCGTCGCCAAATTCCCGCGCTTCCCCTTTGATAAATTCACGGACGCGCCGAATCTGCTCGGCACGCAGATGAAAGCGACCGGCGAAGTCATGGGCATCGGCACGACGCTCGACGAATGCCTGCTCAAATCCGTGCGTTCGCTCGAAACCGGCGTTTGCCACTTCCATCTCGCGAAGTTCGACGATATGCCGACTGACGAGATCCTGACCTACATCGAGAAATTCCGCGACGACAATGTGTTCGCGATCTTTGAGCTGCTGCGGCGCGGCGTCGATATCGCGACGCTCCACCGGATCACGATGATCACGGAGCTGTTCCTGGAGGCGTTTGCCCGCATCGTGGAAGCGGAAAAGAAGATCAAGGCGCATCCGCGCGATCTGAAAACGCTCGAGGAGGCAAAGCTGGTCGGCTTCTCCGATAAATACATTGCCGCCTGCTGGGGCTGCAAGGAAATCGAAGTCTATGAAATGCGCAAATCGATCGGCCTGCGCCCGGTCTTCCGCATGGTGGACACGCTCCACACCGGCAAATACATCGCCTATCTTTACTCCTCCTATTACGGCGAGAATGATTCCCGCCTGACGGACAAGAAAAAGATCATCGTGCTCGGCGCCGGCCCCATCCGCATCGGTCAGGGCGTGGAATTCGACTATTCCACGGTGCACGCCGTGCAGACGATCAAGCGCGCGGGCTACGAAGCGATCATCATCAACAACAATCCGGAAACGGTGTCCACGGATTACACCACGGCGGACAAGCTCTACTTTGAACCCCTCACGCCCGAGGACGTGATGAACATCATCGATTTCGAGCAGCCGGAGGGCGTGATCGCCTCGCTCGGCGGGCAGACCGCGATCAATCTCGCGCAGCCGCTTGTGGAGCGCGGCGTGAAGATCATCGGCACGGACTGCGAAGCGATCGAGCGCGCGGAAAACCGCGACAGCTTTGAGAAGATCCTCAAGGAGCTGCAGATTCCGCAGCCGATGGGCAGAGCCGTGACGAACATTCCCGACGGCCTGGCCGCCGCCGAGGAAATCGGCTATCCGGTGCTCGTGCGCCCGAGCTTCGTGCTGGGCGGACGCGCGATGCAGATCGTCGCCAACGAATCGCAGCTGACGCATTATCTGAAAACCGCGGTTGAAATCGACGCGGATAAACCCGTGCTGGTGGATAAATATATTCAGGGCAAGGAAGTGGAGGTCGACGCGATCTGCGACGGCATCGACGTTTTTGTGCCCGGCATCATGGAGCTCGTCGAGCGCACGGGCATTCACTCCGGCGACTCCATCAGCGTCTATCCGACCTTCAGCATTTCCGACAAGGTCAAGGGTGTCATCCTGCAGTACGCAAAAAAGCTCGGTCTCGGCATCGGCATCGTCGGCCTGTTCAATATTCAGTTCATCGTCGATCAGAACGACGACGTGTATATCATCGAGGTCAATCCCCGCTCCTCGCGCACCGTCCCCTTCCTCTCCACATCCACCGGCTACAGTCTGGCCGATATCGCGACGGAGGTCATCCTCGGCAAATCGCTCAAGGAGCAGGGCATCTTCTGCCTGTATCCTGAGGAGAAAAAACGCTATTACGTCAAAGTGCCTGTGTTCTCTTTTAATAAAATCAAGGGGCTGGACGCCTATCTGTCGCCCGAAATGAAATCAACCGGCGAAGCGATCGGCTATGACGACAAGCTCAATCGCGCGCTTTATAAAGCGCTGCAGGCCGGCGGCACGCATCTGCAGAATTACGGCACGGTCTTCGCGACGCTGGCCGACCGCGACAAGCCCGAAGCGCTGCCGCTGATCCGCAGATTCTATAATCTCGGCTTCAACATCGAAGCGACGCAGGGTACGGCGGATTTCCTCAAGCAGAACGGCATCCGCACGCATGTGCTCAAAAAAATCAGCGAAAACAGCGAGGAAATCCCGAATGCGATCCGGCAGGGCCACATCGCGTATCTGATCAACACGCGCGATCTGAAATCCACCGATCAGGCCAGCGACGGCCTGCTGATCCGCCGCCTGGCAACGGAGAACAACGTGACGATCTTCACCTCGCTCGATACCGTGCGCGTGCTGCTGGACGTGCTGGAAGAAACGACGCTGACCATATCCACGATCGATTCCTGACGGAGGGTTTGCTGCATGAAACAGCAACAACTGACCATCCTTGAAAACCGCTGCATCGCGCCGCAGGTTTACCGCATGGCGCTCGAAGCGGACGGCTGCGTGCCCGCAAAGCCGGGGCAGTTCCTCAACCTGCAGATCGGCGGCTGCTATCTGCGCCGTCCGATTTCCGTGCACGACGCCGACGGCTGCCGCGTGACGATCATTTATAAAGTCGTCGGCCGCGGCACGCAGATCCTCGCCGACATGCGGCCCGGGCAGACGCTCGACGCGCTCACGGGACTCGGCAACGGCTACGATCTCGCGGACAGCGGCGAAAGTCCCCTGCTCATCGGCGGCGGCGTCGGCATTCCGCCGCTCTATCTGCTCGCAAAGCAGCTGCGCAAATCCGGCAAGCAGGTGCGCGTCATTCTCGGCTTCAACACGGCAGCCGAAGTTTTCTGCGAGGATGATTTTGCTGCGCTCGGCTGCGAGGTGACGGTCACGACCGTCGACGGTACGCGCGATGTCAAAGGCTTTGCGACCGCCGCAATGGACGCGGCGCCCTATTCCTATGTTTACACCTGCGGGCCCGAGCCGATGCTGCGCGCCGTCTATCGCGCATGCAAGACCGGCGGGCAGTTCAGCTTTGAGGAGCGCATGGGCTGCGGCTTCGGCGTCTGCCTCGGCTGCCCGTGCAAAACGATCACCGGCTACAAACGCATCTGCAAGGACGGCCCGGTGCTGCGAAAGGAGGAGATCCTGTGGGAAGACTGAGCGTGAACCTCTGCGGCATCGATCTTGAAAACCCGCTGATCCCCGCCTCCGGCACCTTCGGTCACGGCTATGAATTCGCCGAATACTACGATATCAATTGTCTCGGCACGTTTTCTTTCAAAGGCACGACCCTCGAGCCGCGTTTCGGCAATCCGACGCCCCGCATCGCGGAATGCACGCAGGGCATGATCAACGCCGTCGGCCTGCAGAATCCCGGCCTGGAAGCGACGATCAAT
>JAFZNN010000248.1 GCA_017550895.1 Clostridia bacterium | reverse complement strand
GGAGGTTTATGCGAACGCGACCTGCCTTGTTGATCCCGCGATCGGCGCGGCCGGCGACGTGGACACCGCGGTCATCAGCCTCAAATTTGCAAACGGTGCTGTGGGCGTGATCGACAACAGCCGCCGCGCAGCCTACGGCTACGATCAGCGCATCGAGGTTTTCGGCAGCAAAGGCGCCGCCGTCGCCTCCAATGACACGCCGACAAACGTCGTTTTCATGGGCGAAGAGGGCGTTGTGGCCGACAAGCCGCTGTATTTCTTCCTTGAGCGCTATATGCAGTCCTTCCGCGACGAAATGCTGCAATTCGTGGACGCTGTTTTGAACGACAAGCCGACGCCGACCACCGGCGCGGACGGCCTGAATTCCATTCTGGTCGCGCTGGCCGCGAAGAAATCCGTCGCCGAAGGCCGCCCTGTGCTGCTTTCCGAAATCCAATAATCCGCCGAACCGTTTTCATTTTATCAGCAAGCCGCCGCCTGCGCATTGCAGACGGCGGCTTTTTATGAGTATAGAAAAGGAAAAGTTGACTTTTTCGATTCAGAGTGATAAAATCTATCTGTTAAAATACATATATGGGGGCGATGACTGCGCAATGATTTCCGTGCTCTGTATTCTCGTGTTTCTCGCCGTGCCGGCGCTGCTGATACTGCTGTGCCGCAAGGTTCCGCTGCTCAACAAGCTCGGCGTCGTTCTGCTTTGCTATCTGTTTGGCATGCTCGTAGGCAATCTCGGCCTGCTGCCCAAAGCGTTCGTCACAGTCGGGCCCGGCGGAGACAGCCCGCTGTCGCTCCTGCAAAGCATTTCGATCTGCCTCGGACTGCCGCTTGTGCTCTTTTCGCTTGATATCAAAGGATTCTTCCGCATCGCGAAAAAGGGTCTGCTCTGCATGGTGCTCGCGTGCATTTCCGCCATTGCAGTGACCTTCTTTCTGCACCTGTTTTTCCGCACGCGCGATCCGAATTCCGCGCAGTATGCGGCCGGCGCAGTCGCGGTCTATACCGGCGGCACGGTCAATTTCGGTTCGATCCGCAATTCGATCGGCATCTCCGACAACGATTATATCGTCTTCAACACCTATGACGCCGTGATCTCCGTGCTGTATATTTTCTTCCTTTCCACCCTCGGCAGAAAATTCTTCACAAAGGTGTTTCGTCTGCCGCAGTTTGAAAAGGCGGAATCCGATGACGCGCACTTCAATTCCACCGTCATGGATGAATCCGTGCATTCCTACGGCGCGCTTTTGAAAAAGGAGCATCTGCCCGGGCTGCTCGCGGCGCTCGGACTTTCCGTGCTGGTCTTCGGCGTCTCCTACGGGCTGAATATGCTCGTTTCCTCGTTCAACGCGAGTCTCGGCATGACCGTTATGATGCTTTCGATCACGACGATCAGCATTGCGCTGTCGTTTGTCAAAAAGATCCGTGAGATCAGATACAGCTTTCAGCTCGGCATGTATATCATCTATGTTTTCTGCTTTGCCGTCGCTGCCAGCGCAGATTTCCGTGCGCTGATCAATTTCAGCACGACCATCTTCTGCTATGTGGCGATCTCCATCGTTTTCGGCACGCTGATGCACGCGCTGCTGTGCAAGCTCTTCCGCATCGACGCCGACACGATGATCATCACATCCGTCTCTGCAATCTGCTCATCGCCCTTTGTGCCCGCCATGGCCGCCTCGCTCGGCAACAGCGCCGTCATGGTTTCCGGCCTTGTCACCGGCGTTGTGGGCTACGCAGTCGGCAATTATCTCGGCAACCTGGTCTATTATCTCTATGCTCTGATTTAAGGTGGTGGAAAGATGAAAACAATTCCCGAATACGGTCTGCCTTATGAAGAAGTGCTCGCGCAGCTGGATGCTTACGGCGCGGAGGATCCCGATTATAAAAGCGCCAAAACCTGGAGCCTGGTCTATTATAAAGATGCGGAGTATACGCATTTTCTTTCGCAGGCATTTGAAAAATACATGTCTGCAAACGGCCTGAATCCGACGGCGTTCAAAAGCCTCAAGCGCTTCGAGAACGACATCGTCGCTTTTACCGCGGAGCTGCTGCACGCGGGCGAAAACGCCGCCGGCTGCGTGACGAGCTGCGGCACGGAAAGCTGCATGCTCGCCGTGAAAACCTATCGCGATTACGCACGGCAGACAAAACACATCACGCACCCCGAAATGATCGTTTCCCAGACCGCGCACGTCGCCTGGTTCAAGGGAGCCGAATACTTCGGCGTCAAGCTACGCGTCGTGCCGCTTGATGAAAACTACCGCATCGATCTGAAGGAAGTCAAAAAGCGCATCAACCGCAACACGGTCATGATTCTCGGCTCCGCGCCGGAATATCCGCACGGCATCATCGATCCGATTGCCGAGCTCGGCGCGCTCGGGCAGAAGCACAACATTCCCGTGCATGTGGACTGCTGTGTCGGCGGTTATCTGCTGCCCTTCATGGAGCAGGCCGGCGCGCAGCTCCCGCTCTTTGATTTCCGCGCGCCGGGCGTGACCGGCATGACCGCGGATATCCACAAATACGGCTTTGCGGCCAAGGGCTGCAGCTGCGTTCTCTATTCCGATCCTGCGTATTTCCGCGCGCAGTGCTTTGTCAAGCACGACTGGCCCGGTGGTGTGTTCGCATCGCCCGCCCTGCTCGGCACGCGCCCCGGCGGCGCCTATGCGGCCGCGTGGGCGGCAATTCGCGCCAACGGCAGGCAGGGCTATATCGAAATGGCGAAGCAAACGATGGAAAACGCCGACCGGATCCGAAACGGCATTCGCGAGATCCCGGAGCTCGAGCTGATCGGCGATCCGCTTTGCAGCCTGATTTCCTATCGCTCCGTCGACCCTGTGAACTGCAATATCTTTGCCATCGGCGATCAGATGCAGGCAAAGGGCTGGCACATCGACCGCCTGCAGCATCCGGACGCGCTGCACGCAATGATCACCTGCGCGCACACGGACGTGGTCGACGAATATCTTGCGGATTTGCGCGAAGCGGTCGAGGCCGTGCGCGGCCGTCCGGAACTGGCGTTCGAGGGCGACGCCGCCACGTATTCCGTGGTCGGGCATCTGCCGCTCGATCGCATTGTCAAAAAGAATGTGCTCGATATATTTGCGAAAGGATATGAAACCGGCGCCGGCGATATTGAGCTATCGGACGGCGCGGCGCTTACGGGCAATGAGAAGCTTGACGGCATCGTCAACAAGCTCATTTTAAAGGATATGGAAAAACCCGGTCTGCTCAAAAATTCGATCACCGCAGCAAAAGTCTCCGCCGTCGGTGTGCTTTCGGCGGGCGCTGCCGCGATCGGGGCCGGAATAATAAAGAAAGGAAAAAAGAAATGAATCCGTTTTCACTCGCTTGGGAATCCATCGTCAATTACAGCTTTTCTGATACGATGTCCCAGATCTCCGAGGCGCTGCATCACATGAATTTCATTCAGTGGTTCACGCTTTACGGGATGGACTGGTCACAGATCAGCAAGCTGGCGACCGACGGCAGCAGCTTCGGCGCGACCTCCTTCGGTCAGTACTGCGCGCAGTACTCCGCTGTTATGACGAACTGGGCATATACGCTCGCCGCCATATTCAGCATCATTCTTCTGTTGTGCAAGAAGAACAAAAAATGGTATTGGTATATTTTCTTCGGCATCACCGCCGTCATGAGCGTCACGAGCGTCGGCATGCATACGGCCGATTACGGCGAATTCATGCCCGGCGTGATCACAACGAAGCTGCTCGCGAGCTACGTCGACATGAGCTTTACGGAGCTGATGGCCTGGTCGGGCGTCGTGTGCTTCACGTTTGAATTCTATCGCGACGATCTGAAAAAGCGCAACCGCATCGCGAAAGCCGTCACGATTTTTGCCGTCTTCGTTCTGCTGATGCTGACGTTTGAGGTGTTCATTCAGAAGAACCGTCCGCTCTGGATCGGCGGCAGAGATGAATTCGGCGTGCCCTACGACATGGGCGGCGATCACGGCGGCCTTTCGTTTGCGGAATTCGGCTGCTTCATCACCTGCCTGCCGCTGCTGTTCATTCTCATCACGCGCATCCGCACTCTGCCGAAAAACGAGATCGGCCCCGTTGTGCTGCTGCTTTCGACCTTCCTTGTCGCTTTCATCATTACCTCGCTTTGGGGCGACAACGAGATCAATTCGATCGCGCAGGGCAATTTCCAGGGGCATTCCCTGTGGCACCTGCTGACCGCCATCGGCACCTTCATCGCCTGCTTCTGGGTCGATACAAGGACAACGAACCAGAACCGCGAAAAAGAGATCGAACAGGCCGTTCAGGCGGCGCTCGAAGCGAAAGAGAAAGAGCTTGCCGCCGCAGCCGCAAAATAAATCCCGCATCACAATAGCCCTGCCGGAATCAACGGCAGGGCTTTTTGCAACGAATATCAATTCTTTACCAATTAAACATTTCTTCCGGATGGTGGAAAATTTCTTCCATCCGTTTGATAAAAGGCACGATCTCATCGTAATCAACGGCGCGGTGGTCAAAGACGCAGCACATGGGCAGCATCTGGCCGACGACGATCTGATCGTTGCCGTCCGCGTCCGTCTTGACCATCGGGATCTTCTGGATCGCGCCCATGCAGATGACGAAGACCTCCGGCGGGATCACCGCGAGCAGCGTCACGCGCCCGGGAATGCCGCGCGTCGTGGAGCCGATGTTGGAAACGCAGACCGTCCCCTGCTCCAGATCCTCACGCGTGAGACGTTCGCTCTCCGGGATGGCATAGTAGTCTTTTTTCGCCTGGCCCTTGAGCGTCTGGATCTTATGTCTGCCGGTCTTCGCGCCGATCAGACGCGTCACCGCCGTGCCGATGTGCCCTTTTTTCAGTTCCTTGATCGTGTCGTGGAACGAAACGGAATACATGGCTTCGTCAAAATTCGTGTTGTTGATTTTGCGCGCGGTCTGCTGGATATACTCGTTCAGCTCCGTCAGGCTCTTGCTGCCCAGATCATGCAGGTTGATCGTCATCATCTGATTTGACGGCAGCTCCCAGGTCATGGATACGTCGATGTTTTCATACTGCGTAATGCTGCCGCGCACCAACCTGGGATCAAACTGAATGTGCGCATTCAGCGCGGGCGACGCCTTCAGGCCCTCGGTGATCGCCTTGAGCATCACGGTGTTGACGGTCATCTTTGTTGAAAACTTGCCGGACGCGTTCAGCTCCTTGACAGTCTTCATGAATTCCGTCACGTCCGGTTCATAGCTGTAGCCGATGTGCGGCACGGTACGCCAGCTCTGAAATGTCGTATTGGCTACGATCTTTCTCTGAATGCCGAAAAATGTGGTTTTGATCGGTCTCATATTCATTTGATTGCCTCCTGATTTCGAATGGAAACAGTATAACAAATAATTGAAGAAAAGTAAATCCTTTTTACGACAAGAAAAACACTTTTAATGTCGAAAAATTCCTGTCAACCAAACTAGTCCTGAAGGATGAAGAGGAAGAATTCGATGTATATGAAATTACTGTTGAGTAATAAAGGATTTTCTGGTATAATGATTAAAAAGCTTTTGGAGGTTCCGTCATGGGAGACGATGCCGAATTATACATTGAATCTGGTGGAGATCCTACGACTCTTATTCCGTGGGATTATGATGACTATTATTATTTTGATGACGATGATTATGACGAATTCGATGATGAAGATTATTCGCTCGAAGCAATTCTACCGTCAAAAAAGAAAAACACAATGGTCTTTATTGATGCCGAAAATATAAGTTCGGACCATTGTTCAAGTATAATAGATCAATGCAAAACAATCGGTGAAGTGTTCGAGGTTCGATACTACGCCAGGCAAAAAGATCCCTCTACGGCTAAATGGAAAGAAACAATAACAGATTATGGGCTTAAACCTATTCTGATGTGTGGAGAACCGGAGCGAAATAAGATTGATAATAAAATTATCAAAGACATTCGCAAGGTGCTGAACACCAATAAATCGATTGACATTTTTTGTATTGCTTCTAAAGACGGTGACTATTCCAAAATTGTTCAGGAAATACGTGACAACAAAAAGAGAGCCGTAATATTGGCAACAAAAGGAACATCCAAAAAATTAAAATCAAAAGCCAGTGAAATTAAAGGAATTTAATAATTCAGATTTCAAAACCGTTGATTCAATTCAGCGGTTTTTTATTTTTCAATGTGTATATGATTCGTCGGTGCACAGGCGGGTTATTACATATATATAAAAGACAAACAGACCGTAGTTTCACAAGGATTCCAACTTAAAGATGTCCAAGAATGGCTCGGTCATGCAGACATCTCGACTACCGCAAATATCTATGCACATCTATTTGATGACAGAAAAATAGCTATTTTGAATTCTATGAAGTTTGGGGTAGAAGATGAAACAGAGGGTGACGAAGGGTGATTCAGAGGAAAAGACTCTTGGCAAAATTAATAGAAAATCGGTCGATCTTTTGTGCAAAACCTTGCGAAATTTTAGAAAATTTTAGAAGGATTTTCTAAAACTTTAAAAAGCGTCCGGTGTTGATAATTAAAGAAAAACTCGGAAAGCCTTGATAAACAAGCTTTCCGAGTGGTCGGAGTGGCGGGATTTGATTCGCGCGTCTGCGGGCGCTTGGTCGCTCGCGGTCGCAACAGTCCACCGGACTGTTGCTCTGTGCCGCTCGTCCTTCAAATCCCGCAAATAAAAGACGAAGAACTGACTGCGGCAATCCTTCGTCTTTTGGTCGGAGTGGCGGGATTTGAACCCACGGCCTCTTGGTCCCGAACCAAGCGCGCTACCATCTGCGCTACACCCCGGTTGATTTGCGAATGCTTAGCTATTATAAGCGCTATTGCGGAAAAAGTCAAGAGCAAAATCGGATTATTTTCGATTATTTTCATATAAAATTATGATTGAAAACCGATGTTGATTTTGATATAATTCAAATGAAGAAACCGGCAAACAAAGGAGATGCAGCGTTATGTTTACCCCAACTGCGATCGACTTTTCCAAAACAAAGACCTATTCCTCGGCGGACCGGCACAATCTTGTCACCGTGGATTCCCTGCGCGTGCCGTGCGCGGACGCGGATGATTTATATCAAAGCGACGAGCTGGACATTCTGGTTGAAAAACTGAAGCAGGCGCGCGCGAAGGGCCTCGGCGTCACCTGCTTTTACGGCGCGCATGTGATCAAATGCGGGCTTTCCAACTATTTGATCCGGCTGATACAGGACGGCTATATTACGCATCTTGCCTCCAACGGCGCCGGGTCGATTCACGACTTTGAGCTCGCCTTCCTCGGCGGCACGTCGGAGCATGTGCCGACCGCGATCGAGGACGGCTCCTTCGGCATGTGGGAAGAAACCGGCGCGTGGATGAACGAGGCGATCATCGCCGGCGCAAAGCAGGGCCTCGGCTACGGTCAGAGCCTGGCCGCCTATGTGGACGCGCATCCCGACCGCTTCCCCTATCGCGAAAGCTGCGTCTTCTATCGCGCGTATCAGATGGGCGTTCCGGCAACCTATCACGTGACGATCGGCACGGATATCATTCACCAGCATCCCAAGGCCGATTTCGCGGCGATCGGGCAGACCAGCGGGCGGGATTTCGCCTTCTTCTGCCAGTCGCTGACCACGCTCGACCCCGCCGGCGTTCATATGAATATCGGCTCGGCTGTCACCGGCGCGGAGGTCTTTCTGAAAGCGCTGTCGATCGCGCGCAATCAGGGGCACGCGCTGCGGGAAATCACAACGGCGAATTTCGATCTTTTTCCGCTGGGCGATTACAAATCCCCGGTCGGACAGGATCGCTATGAATATTACTACCGCCCGCGCAAAAACATTATCAACCGCCCGGTATCTCTGGGCGGCACCGGCCTTTATATCTGCGGCAATCATATGCAGACGATACCGAGCCTGTGGCGCAGGCTGCAGCCGACGGAGGGAGAATAAATGAACCGGAACGAACTGAATGAGATCCTGCAGGCCATCCGCGCCGTGCGCGTGAGCATGATCGGCGACCTTTGCCTGGACGCTTACTGGCTGGCCGATATGAAAAAAAGCAGGCTTTCGCGCGAAACGCCGCATTTTCCCCTGCCCGTGACGCAGGAGCGCTATGCGCTCGGCGGCGGCGGGAATGTCGCCGCAAATCTCGCAGCGCTGGGCGTCGGCGCGGTGCGCGCGCTCTCCGTGGTCGGCAGCGACTGGCGCGCTGATGTGATGAGAACCTGTCTGTCCGAAACGGGCAGCGACGATGCAGGCGTGCTCACAGATCCATCACGGATCACCCCCTGCTACTGCAAACCGCTGCGCGCGGGCATTTCCGACGTCGTTTATGAAGATCCGCGTCTGGATTTTGAAAACGACACGGCGCTTTCTTCCGAAACAGAACGGCGGCTGCTCGATGCGCTGGACGACGCGGCGGCAAGCAGCGACGTCATCGCCGTCTGTGATCAGCTCGCCTGCGGCGTCATCACACCGATAATCCGCGAGCGGCTTTGCGAAATCGCCGCGCGCATGCCGGTGATCGTCGACAGCCGCGACCGCATCGCTCTTTACAAGAACGCGATCGTCAAACCAAACGACGTGGAAGCCGCGGCGGCAACCGGTCTGCAGCCGGATGATCCCGAAGCGGCAGCGCTTCTGCTCTCGAAAAAAAACGGCGCGCCCGCGATCGTGACCGTCGGCGCATCCGGCGCAATCTGGTGCGCGCAGGGGCAGGCCGTCCGCGTTCCGGCAGTCAAAACAGCGCCGCCTGTGGATCCCGTCGGCGCGGGCGATACGTTCCTTGCGGCGTTCTGCGCAGCCTATGCCGCCGGCGTTGACGGCGCGCGCGCGGTCGCATTTGCGAATCTCGCCTGTGCCGTCACCGTGAAAAAGATCGGCATTACCGGCACGGC
>JAFZNN010000247.1 GCA_017550895.1 Clostridia bacterium | reverse complement strand
GATTCCTTGGGCATCGAACGGTAGGGAACGACGCCCTCGTCGTTCCGGATGCGCCGCAGGCGCATAATGATTCAAAAACATAATGATTCTTTTGGCAACGAACGGTAGGGAACGACGCCCTCGTCGTTCCGGATGCGCCGCAGGCGCATAATGATTCAAAAACATAATGATTCTTTTGGCAACGAACGGTAGGGAACGCCTTTCCCTACAAATGGCTGCCGTCGTTTTACGCGGAATCATTCACGCCTCAACCGCAATCACAAACCGCTTGATCTCATTGGATCCCAGCGAAAAATCCAGGCGCAGCCAGCCGTCCGCGTAGGTGAACGGCGCGGCTTCCTCGCGCGGCGCGGCGGCGGCCTTCAGCGTCTCCAGCTGCGCGGGCGTCGGCGTCTGCGGCTTGCCCATGGCTTCCCAGCAGGCGAGCGGATTCGCGCTGTCCGCCCCGATGCGTTGCAGCGTCACGCCGGCCGGCGCTTGCGTTTGGATTTTCAGGCAAATCTGCTCCGGTTTGCCGTTCGCTTCAAAATCGAGGCGCGAGGCGATGACGTGCAGCGCGTGCGCCTTGATGAATACCGCCACGTCCGCGTCGCCCGTTGTCGGCAGGTCATAGCATTCGTCGCCCGCTTCGTGCAGGAACCGCAGCGCGTGGTAGGCGGGCTTTTTGACGCCCGACTGCGTGAGCAGGCCGAAGCCGCCGTGAAATTCCTCCGGGAACTGATGGAATTCCTCAAACAGATCCGAGAAGCACCAGATCGAGGAGCCGTCGACGCTCTGCTGCGTGTTGAGGATCGCGTGCAGCTGATAGCAGGCCTGCATGGCCGTGTCGTTGCACGGCGCGGAGAAGGACGCGCACATGTTCCATTCGGTGTAGAAAACTGGCAGCGCGCCCGCGAGCGCCTTCACGTTGTTTGCGCTTTCGGCAAACGCGTCGGGCTGCAGCGTTTTCGGCGCGTCGGCGACGCCCATGAACGCGCGGAAGAGGTCGAGGATTTTCCCGTGATCGAGCGTCGCCCTTTGCCGGAGCGCCGCGAGCAGATCGATGTTCAGCGCGGCGCCGTCCGCTTTGGCTTCGATCCCGCCGATCGGGTCGCCCGCGTACTGATGCGTCGAGATGAAATCGACCGGCGCGCCGCTTTGCCGGCAGAAGGCCAGGAATTCCGCGATCCATCTGCTGCCCGAGGTCGCCGGCCCGCCCACGCGGATGCCGCGCTCGACGCCTTTGATCGCCTGCGCCGTCGCCTGATAGAGGCGGAAATAATCCTTCTGCCTGCCGTCGAAGAATACAAACGGCAGATCCGGCTCGTTCCAGACCTCGAAATACCAGCGCGAGACCGCATCTCTGCCGTAGCGGTCGATCAGAAAGCGCACGAACCGCGCGATATAATCCTGCCACTGCGCGATATCGCGCGGCAGACTGACCACGGGCCGGTAATAAAACATGCCCTTGGCAAACGGCAGCTTCGCAAGGCGCTTGGGCAGGAAGCTTAGCTCCGCAAACGGCGTCATGCCCGCCTCGAGCACATTGTCATAGACGTTGGCGCACTGGCGGAAGCTCTGCTCGCTGTAGCCGCGCCCGAAGGGGAAGGGGAGCACGTCCGTCGCGCGCACGAGGGTGTGCAGCTCGTCGCCGAAAATGCCGTGAAACCGCACGCGCTCGATGCCGAGCTCGCGGTGGATCTGCGCAAGCTGCTTTGTGTAGTCGTGCCGCAGCGCGTAGGCGGCGTGCGCCGAGCCCACGCAGAATTTCCAGTGGTGATTGAAACGCCTGCGCGGCGTGGATTGATCAATTGTCAGTTCCATATCCGTTTTTCTCCGTGCGATCGTTTTTTCTGATTTGTATTTTATCATGCCCGGCGCTGAATTTCAATATCGCGGCGGCGTTCTGACGAAATTCCCGCGGGAAAAAAGCGCAATGCGGTTGAACCCACGGCGTTTTCATGCTATAATAAGCGCAACGCAAAACGCAAGGAGGGATTCCGATGCCCGCTTTATCCGAACGCACGCTGGGCTTTACCGATTCGGTCATCCGGCGCATGACGCGCATCTCCATGGAATACGACGCGGTC
>JAFZNN010000246.1 GCA_017550895.1 Clostridia bacterium | reverse complement strand
ACCTGCCCGCCCTTGCGCGGGAGACGACCCGCGCCGAGCTGCAGATCGCCGGCGCGCAGGAGGGCACCGATTATCTGCTGCAGGTGGCGGGCAACTGCAACCCCGCCATCGGCCTGTGAGGACGCGTTATGCTCAATATTCAACTGCTCTGCATCGGCAAACTGAAAGAGGACTATCTGCGCATGGCGGCCGCAGAATATCAGAAACGGCTGGGCGCCTTCTGCCGCCTGACCGTGACGGAGCTGCCGCCCGCGCGCCTGCCGGAAACGCCTTCCCCGGCGCAGATCGAAGCCGCGCTCGCGGAGGAAGGCAAGCGCATCCTTGCCCTGCTGTCCCCGCGCACCGAGGTGATCGCGCTGTGCATCGAAGGCAAGCTGCTCTCCTCCGAGGCGCTGAGCGAAACGCTGCAGTCCCTTGCGGTCGGCGGCGCGTCCGAGGTCGCCTTCGTGATCGGCGGCTCCTACGGCCTTGCCCCTGCGGTCAAGCAGCGGGCACGGCTGCGCCTGTCCATGAGCCCGATGACCTTTCCGCATCAGCTCGCCCGCGTGATGCTGCTCGAACAGGTCTACCGCGCGTTCATGATCGCAGGCGGCGGGAAATATCACAAATGATTCTTCGGCACTTTCGTGCCGATTCGCCGTTTGCGGCAGGGAATTTTGTTCACATCACCAAATCTTTCCCGTTCCTGAAAAAAAGGGTTGCATATTCGCGCGAAAGTGTTTAAAATGAATACGGTCAAAAATAAAGAAATCATTTTTGGAGGTACATCACTATGGCAGTTAAAGTTGCAATCAATGGCTTCGGCCGCATCGGCCGTCTTGCGTTCCGCCAGATGTTCGGCGCGGAAGGCTATGAGATCGTTGCGATCAACGATCTGACCAAGCCCTCCATGCTGGCCCATCTGCTCAAGTACGACACCGCGCAGGGCAACTACATCGGCCGCATCGGCGAGAACCTGCACACCGTGACTTCGGACGACGACGCGAACACCATCACCGTCGACGGCAAGGTGCTGAAGATCTATGCCGAGAAGGACGCGAAGGATCTCCCCTGGGGCGAGCTGGGTGTTGACGTTGTGCTGGAATGCACCGGTTTCTACTGCTCCAAGGATAAGAGCCAGGCGCACATCGACGCCGGCGCGAAGAAGGTCGTCATTTCCGCTCCCGCGGGCAACGACCTGCCCACGATCGTTTACAGCGTGAACGAGGATACCCTGACTGCGGACGATACCATCATCTCCGCCGCTTCCTGCACCACCAACTGCCTGGCGCCCATGGCGAAGGCGCTCAACAACTATGCCCCCATCCAGAGCGGCATCATGAGCACAATCCACGCCTACACCGGCGATCAGATGATCCTTGACGGTCCCCACAGAAAGGGCGACCTGCGTCGTGCCCGTGCCGGCGCTGCGAACATCGTTCCCAACTCCACCGGCGCTGCCAAGGCAATCGGCCTTGTCATCCCCGAGCTCAACGGCAAGCTCATCGGCTCCGCTCAGCGCGTGCCCGTTCCCACCGGCTCCACCACGATCCTGACCGCGGTCGTCAAGGGCGCGGACGTGACCAAGGAAGGCATCAACGCCGCGATGAAGGCCGCTGCTTCCGAGTCCTTCGGCTACAACGAGGATCAGATCGTTTCCTCCGACGTGATCGGCATGCGTTTCGGCTCCCTCTTCGACGCCACGCAGACCATGGTCTCCAAGCTGGCGGACGATCTCTATCAGGTGCAGGTCGTTGCATGGTATGACAACGAGAATTCCTACACCAGCCAGATGGTCAGAACCATCAAATACTTCGCGGAGCTTGCGTAAGCATCTGCATGTTCAACGAGGGCCGGCACCCGCTGCCGGCCCTTTTTCTTTGGAGGCTTTATGGGATTGAAACGGCTGGACAAACTGATCGCCCTGCACTGCAATGTTTCGCGCAAGGAGGCGCGGCAGCTGATCAAGGATGCGGCTGTCACCGTCAACGGGCAGCGGGCGATGCGGGCGGAGGAACTGATCGACACCGAAGCGGACGACGTCGCTGTAAAGGGATTTAACTTTACAATGAGAGAGCATCTCTATCTGATGCTCAACAAGCCGCAGGGCGTGATCAGCGCGACGACGGATCCGACAAAAGCGACGGTGCTGGACATCCTGCCCGAATCGCTGCGCAGGCGCTCCCTCTTCCCTGCCGGACGGCTGGACCGGGACAGCACCGGCCTGCTGATCATTACGGATGACGGCGCCTTTGCGCACCGGATCATGAGCCCGGCGCATCATGTGTATAAAACCTACGAGGTGACGCTTTCCGCGCCGCTGGACGACGCAGCCGTTGCCGCGCTGGAGGCGGGCATCCGCCTGGCGGACGGTACGGACTGCCTGCCCGCAAAGGTTCGGGTTTTCTCCCGCGAAGGGACCCCCTGCGCCGAGATCCGCATCCGGGAAGGCAAATATCATCAGGTCAAGCGTATGGTCGCCGCCGTGGGCAGCCATGTGGAGCATCTGCACCGTACGCAGATCGGCCGGCTGCAGCTCGATCCCGCGCTCGCGCCGGGCGACTGCCGCCCGATGACGGACGCCGAGGTTTCTGCGGTGCTGGAAGACATGGAACAATGAGAAATCAGGCAGACGGACCGGATGCCGCATATTTCCACCTGCGCCGCATAGGAATGAATACCGGGATCTTCCCGGTATTTTTTGTTGCCCGGATGAAAGGAGGGCTGTCGTTGTTTGTCCTGGTTTCCGGTTTGCCCGCGCCGCGCAGCCGCCGGCAGGCACGCCGTCTGCAGGCCCGTCTGCGCCGCACGCCTGCGAAACTGATCACGGAAGCCAACGCCCTGCCGTTCCTGACGGAAGCCGTCTGCGCTGCCGCGCCGGCGTGGGACGCCGTTGCCGCCCACTGCGGCCGCTACGCCGCCTGCCTGCTTGCGCCGGAGACGCTGCCGCTGCCGCCGGATCCCCGCTTCCGCCGCTATGACGCCGCCGTGTTCCGCGCGCAGGTGCTGTTTCGCTCGGCCTTTGTTCTGCTCAAAGCAGCCGCGCTGCCGCCGCAGCGTCTGACGGTGACGCTTTGCGACCGCAGCGGATTGCTGGCATCCCAGGCGCCCGCGCTGCTCCCCTATGCCGCAGTCCTGCGCGTCCTGACGCGCGCGCCCGCGCGTTATATCCCGGTCTGCGTGCGCGTCATGCAGACCGCCGGCGCGGCGCTCCTGCTGCGCGAGTGTTACCGCCCGGCGCCGGGGCCGGAGCTGCTGCTCTGCTGCAGCGGCGTGCCGCAGGGAATCCCCGCAAGCGCCTGCCTGCTGACGGCGCAGCCTGTCGCCGCGCCCGCAACGGTGCTGACCGGACGGGCGTTCACTCTGCGCCCGACCCATGCCGCGCTGCTGCCGGACGGTGTGGATCCCCTCGCCTTTGCGGGCGCGCTGACGGAAACCTGTGCCTGTCCGGATTACCGCGACGCCGTCTTCCCCGATCTGGCCGCGGCGGCGGATCGCCTGCGCGCGTGGTTTGCCGCCGCCGACAGCGGCAATTGACACAAAAGGTTACAAAATTTTAACTTGACATTATTATATATATTTTATATAATATATCAAATTCTAACCGAAGAACGGCAGACGCCGTACCTCAATATCAAAGGAGAACGGAAATCATGGAAAAGCAAACCGTATTTACCAGAGAGGATTACAACGCCCTTGTGGAGCGGCTCAACTATCTGAAAACCACCGGCAGAGATGAAACCGCCGAAAAAATCAAGGAAGCCCGCTCGCACGGCGACCTGTCCGAAAACGCCGAATACGATGAGGCGATGAACGACCAGGCCAAGATGGAGGATGAAATCGCGCGGCTGGAAGTTTCGCTGCGCAACGCCAAGATCCTCGATGAGGAAGACGTTTCCACCGAGATCGTCCTCATCGGCTCCAAGGTCAAGCTTCTCGATATGGAATACGATGAAGAGCTGGAATTCAAGATCCTCGGCAAGAGCGATCTGGCGCACGGCGTGATCTCCGATCTTTCTCCCGTCGGCCAGGCGATCCTCAATAAGAAGACCGGCGACATCGCCGAGGTGCACATGCCCAACGGCAAGGTTTCGAAAATGAAGATCCTCGAGATCACGAAATAATCATCTCCTGCGGCAGACGCATCTGCCGCATTGATCTTTTGCAGAGAAAGGAATGAAAAAAGGATGTCCGAAGAAAAGACCGTCCTTCCGATGCAGGCGGAGCAGGCGCAAAGTGAAAACGAGCTGCGCCGCATCCGCATTGAAAAGCTGGCTGCGCTGCAGGCTGCCGGGCAGGATCCCTTCATGATCACCACCGCCGAGCAGAGCATCCATACCGCCGAAATCAGAGCGCGGTTTGAAGAGCTGGAAAACACCGACGTGTCCGTCTGCGGGCGCATGATGAGCCGCCGCGATATGGGCAAGGCGAATTTCATCGATCTGCGCGACCGCACCGGCCGCATCCAGGCCTATGTCCGCGTGGACGAGGTCGGCGAGGACGCCTTTGCCGATTTCAAAAAGTGGGATATCGGCGATATCATCGAACTCAAGGGCTTCGTCTTCCGCACACGCCGCGGCGAGATCTCCATCCACGCCAAAGCGCTGCGCCTGCTTTCGAAGTCCCTGCTGCCCCTGCCCGAAAAGTTCCACGGGCTGACCGACACCGACACGCGCTATCGCCGCCGCTACCTCGACCTGATCATGAATCCCGAGGTGCAGGATACGTTCTATAAGCGTTCCAAAATCATCCGCACGATCCGCAATTATCTCGACGCACAGGGTTTCATCGAGGTCGAGACCCCCATGCTCGTGAGCAACGCTGGCGGTGCCTCCGCCCGGCCGTTTGAAACGCATTTCAACGCGCTGAACGAGGATCTGCGCCTGCGCATTTCGCTCGAGCTCTATCTCAAGCGCCTGATCGTCGGCGGCATGGAGCGCGTTTACGAAATCGGCCGCGTGTTCCGCAATGAAGGCGTCGACACGCGCCACAACCCCGAGTTCACGCTCATGGAGCTCTATCAGGCCTATACGGATTATCACGGCATGATGGATCTGACCGAAAACCTCTATCGCCACATCGCGCAGGAGGTGCTCGGCACGACGACGATCGTCTACAACGGCGTCGAAATGGATCTGGGCAAGCCTTTCGCGCGCATCACCATGGTGGATGCGGTCAAGCAGTATGCCGGCGTGGACTGGAACGAGATTCATTCTTTGGAAGAAGCCCGCGCCGCCGCCGACGCGCATCATGT
>JAFZNN010000245.1 GCA_017550895.1 Clostridia bacterium | reverse complement strand
GTAGGCCGAAAGCAGGGCCTGCAGTTGCCGGAAGGCGTCGTCCGCGTCCTTCGCGCCGATGAGATGCAGCAGCTCGTAGACGTGTACATAGACAAAGCTGACCGGCGCGTTCGGCGTATCGCCTTGCCGCAACCGGGTGCGAAAGCCGAAATAGCCGCGCAGCTGCGCGTCGCTCATCGATTCATAGGTCGGGAAATACCGCTGAAACGTGCCTGTGAATACCGTATCATCCTCATAATCGGCCAGCATCCTTGCCTGCGCGGCGAAGATCGCGTTGCCGGACGTGCGCCAGGGATCGCTTTCCCGCGCAAATCGCCGCGCTTCCATGAGCGGCTGCGGCAGCGCGGAATCTTGCTTTGCAGCGGGCGGTCGGATCGGTTCGTCGCTGTATGGCTGCTGCGCTGAGCTGCGACTGTCGCGCTGATCTTCGCTGACAATCAGATCGATCAGCCAATCCGCATTCATATCCCCCGCTCCCTTCCGCTTTCATTTTCTGTATTATATCACATTGTCGTCGGATATGCAAGCAAATTCCGAACATTTGTGCGCATAATTTTGAAATCAGTTTCATAGATTGTTCTTTACTTTACTTGAATTTTTTGATATAATCATTATGTAACCGATTCTGAAACAGAAATGAGGCATTACGGTGAAAGAGAAATCAAGCGAACGCTATCTGATCATCAACGCGGATGATTTCGGCCTTTGCGACAGCGCGAACAACGCCGTGTTTGAACTGTTTGAAACCGGCTGTCTGAAATCCTCCTCCCTGATGATCCCCTGCCCGAAGGCGGAGGAGGCCGCGCGCTTTGCCGCCGCGCATCCGGAATACGCGATCGGCGTGCATCTGACGCTGACGAATGAATGGAAGGAGCGCTGGCCCTGGGGTCCGCTGACGGACGGCCCCTCCATTCGCATGCCGAACGGCCGCATGTGGCCGGAAAACGAGGATTTCGAGGCGCACTGCACCTATGCGGATACGATGGCGGAGGTGCGCGCGCAGATCGAACGCGCGGAGCAGCTCGGCATGAAGCCGTCGCAGGTCGATAACCACATGGGCTCGCTCTACGGCATGAACGGCAAATACCTGATGCTCATGAAGGTGTTTGACGTCTGCCGCGAAAAGGGCTATCCCTTCCGCATGTGCACCACACCCAAAAAGGAATACTGCCCCGACGGCGTTTCCTACGGGCTCTATCATTTCTTCTGCAAAATCAGCAAAGGCCTGAGCAAAATGTATAAAGTCCCGACGCCGGATTATCTGATCCTGACCGATCAGGTCAAGTGCCTGAAGGGCATCAAGGATTACGAGACCTTCCGCGATATGTTCCTGTATTTCCACGGCACGATCCCGCCGGGCATCACGGAGACCTTCATTCATCCCGCATTTGCGACGGACGAGATGAAAATGATCGCCGGCAGCTGGGAGCGCCGCTACTGGGAATACCTGCTGATGAAGGATCCGAAAACGCATCAGTTCTTTGCGGACAAGGGCATTCAGCTGATCAATTACCGCGATCTGGTCGAAATGAAAAAGTAAAATTCGCGTATATGGGAGCCGATGTGTCGCCGTCGGCTCCCCTTTCATACAAACTATACAAAACTTTGTGGAAAAGGCGCAAAAAAACTTCTGCTTCCACAGGATTTTGTGGTTGACAAATTTCAATTATAATGATAATATATAAACAAGATCTTTAAGCCGATGCAGAGATGTCGGCAAGGTCGCGTCATACAGCTGTCTTCGGCGCTCTGCGCCGTTGTTTGTATACCGTCTTGCCGTTTCCGGCATGACGTTTTTTGTTTTTTTGCGACTCACGATCCGTTTGAAAGAGAGGCGAAAGTATGTCTTTGAGCACAGGGATCTTCAAATCCGCAATTGCACCGCAGACGGCCTGTTCTGCGGCTCGCTTGCTGACCCGTGACCCTTCCCTGGCCGTCTTCAACGATCCTCAATATACTGTCATTCCCGGTTTTTGCGATGTGCATGTGCATTTTCGCGAGCCGGGTTTTTCTTATAAAGAAACAATTGCTTCCGGCAGTCTGGCTGCTGCGCACGGCGGCTACACCGCGGTTTGCACAATGCCGAATCTGAATCCCGTACCGGATTCCGCTGCGCATCTGCGGGAAGAAATCGAACTGATTCAACGCGACGCGTGCATCGACGTGCGCCCCTACGGCGCGATCACCGTGGGCGAGCAGGGCGAAGCGCTTGCGGATCTTGCCGGCATAGCCGCCGAGGTCGTCGCCTTTTCCGACGACGGGCGCGGCGTGCAGGATGAAGGCGTGATGCGCGAAGCGATGCAGGAGGCAAAACGGCTGGGCAAGGTGATCGCCGCGCACTGCGAGGTCAACGCGTTGCTGCACGGGGGCTACATTCACGACGGCGCTTATGCCGCCGCACACGGCCACCGCGGCATCTGCAGCGAGAGCGAATGGCGCGAGATCGAGCGCGACCTGCGGCTCGCGGATGAAACCGGCTGCGCGTTTCATGTGTGCCATATTTCGGCGAAGGAAAGCGTTGCGCTGATCCGGGACGCAAAAAAAAGCGGCGTGAACGTCACCTGTGAAACGGCGCCGCATTATCTGGCGCTCGATGAAAACGATCTGCAGGAGGACGGCCGCTTCAAGATGAATCCTCCCCTGCGCTCTGCGGCGGACAGAGAAGCGCTGCTGGCCGGCGTAATCGACGGCACGATCGATATGATCGCGACCGACCACGCGCCGCACAGCGCGGAAGAAAAAAGCAAGGGTCTTGCGGGCAGCGCCTTCGGCATCGTCGGGCTGGAAACGGCGTTCCCGGTGCTGTATACAAAGCTGGTGCTCCCCGGCATCCTGCCGATGGAAACGCTGCTGCAAATGCTGATCGATCGGCCGCGCAGTCGCTTCGGCATCCCGCTGGGCACGGATTTTTCCGTCTGGGATCTGAACGAGCGATTCACGGTCGATCCGGAAACATTTCTGAGCAAGGGCCGCTCGACGCCCTTTGCGGGCGAGGAGCTGCAGGGCGTTCTGAAAGCGACGGTTTTCAACGGAAAGCGTATGATTTGATTGCAGATAGATTTGGAGGAAAGAATCATGGCAAAACGAACGGACATCAAAAAAGTGCTGATCATCGGCTCGGGCCCGATCGTCATCGGTCAGGCGGCGGAATTCGACTATGCCGGCACGCAGGCCTGCCTGGCGCTCAAGGAAGAGGGCTATGAGGTCATCCTGTGCAACTCGAATCCCGCCACGATTATGACCGACACGCAGATCGCGGACAAGGTCTATATGGAACCGCTCACGCTCGAATATATCGCGAAGATCCTGCGTTATGAGCGCCCGGACGCGATCGTGCCCGGCATCGGCGGGCAGACCGGTCTGAATCTAGCGATGCAGCTCGAGAAAAAAGGCGTGCTACGCGAATGCGGCACCCTGCTGCTCGGCACGAGCGGCGAGAGCATTGAGCGCGCAGAGGACCGCGAGCTGTTCAAGGAGATGTGCGAATCCATCGGCGAGCCGGTCATCCCCTCCGAAATCACCTACAGCATTGAGGAAGCCAAGGCGGCGGCCGACCGAATCGGTTATCCCGTGGTGCTGCGCCCGGCTTTCACCCTCGGCGGCACCGGCGGCGGCTTTGCGGATAACGAAGAAGAGCTGATCGAAATCGCGCTCAACGCTTTCAAGCTCTCCCCTGTGCATCAGGTGCTGATCGAAAAGAGCGTGAAGGGCTATAAAGAGATCGAATTCGAGGTCATGCGCGATTCCAACGATCACGC
>JAFZNN010000244.1 GCA_017550895.1 Clostridia bacterium | reverse complement strand
TCTGCGACCGCGTGCAGGTCAGCTCGCGCGTCGGCAAAGGCACCTGCGTGACGCTCACGCGCCGCTTTACCGGCCGCGATGCCGATGGCTGAGCCGCCGGATGCGCGCGGGCGGCGGATCACGGAAAACCTCGGCCTTGTGCACGCCTGCGCCGCGCGGTTTCGCGGGCGGGGCGTGGAGTATGACGATCTGTTTCAGGCCGGCTGCGTCGGTCTGGTGAAGGCGGCGGACCGCTTTGATCCCGCGCGGGGCTGGGCGTTTTCGACCTATGCCGTGCCGGTGATCCTCGGCGAGATCCGTGCCCTGTTCCGGCAGGGCGGCGCGATACGGATCGGACGCACGACCCGTGCGCGTGCGCGTGAAGCGATGGCCGGCGCCGAAAAGCTCGCGGACGCCCTGGGCCGGCAGCCGACCGTGACCGAGCTTGCGCGGGAACTCGGGCTGTCCGCTTCGGAAACGGCGGTGCTGGTCAACGCGTCCGTGCCGGTCGCCTCTCTGACGCAGGATGAAACGCGGCGTGAAATCGATTTGCCGGTCGAGGCCGACGAGGGCGCGCTGACCGCGCGGATCGCGCTGCGGCAGGCGGTGGAGGCGCTCGGGGCGCAGGATCGCGCGCTGATTGGTCTGCGCTACGGGCAGGGGCTCACGCAGACGGCGGCGGCGCAGCGCCTTGGCATGACGCAGGTGCAGGTCTCGCGGCGGGAAAAACGCATCCTGCAGCAGCTGCGCGGGCAGCTGGAAGATTGACAAATGCCGAAAAAGCGCGTACACTGTAGGCAATGATTGCGTGGAGGTGCTTTTTCGCATGATCAAAGAGATTCCGAACGGCGTTTATCCGACAATGATCACGCCGTATACGTCCGATAACCGCATTGATTACGCCGCCGTCGAGGCGCTGCTGCACTGGTACGCCGCCAACGGCGCGAACGGCGTATTTGCCATCTGCCAGTCCAGCGAGATCTTTTTCCTCTCGTTTGAGGAGCGCTTGTCGCTGCTCCATTTCATCATGACGCATAAGCCCGACGGCATGACCGTCGTCGCCTCGGGCCACACCGCGGATGATTTTGATCAGCAGATCGAGCAGGCCAAGGCGTTCATTGCCGAAGGGATCGACGCCTATGTGTTCATCGCGAACCGCTTTGCCCGCGCGCAGGAAGGGGACGACGTGTTTCTTCGCCGCTATGAAGCGGCGGTCGACGCGCTGCCCGAGATCGCGCTGGGCGTCTATGAATGCCCCTATCCCTACAAGCGCCTGATGACGCCGGAAACGCTGCGCGCGTGCGCGCTGGGCGGGCGGCTGCAGTTTCTCAAGGACACCTGCTGCCGGATGGATCTGATCCGCGCGAAGCTCGCCGCCGTCGCGGATACGCCTTTGAAAATCTTCAACGCGAACGCCGCGCTTCTCCTCGAATCCCTGCAGGCCGGCTGCGCGGGCTATTCCGGCGTGATGGCGAATTTCCATCCGGAGCTGTACGCCTGGCTGTGCGGGCATTTCGCCTCCGATCCCGAAACGGCGGCGCAGGTGCAGGCCTTCCTCGGCTTCGCGTCCGTGGCGGAGTGTCAGTGCTACCCCGTGAACGCCAAGTATCACCTGAATCTCTGCGGCGTGCCCATGGAGATCGCCTCGCGCGCGCGGGACGCGGCAGAATTCGGCGAGAGCCGCCGACGGGAGATCGAGCAGATGTACGCCGTGACGCAGATCGTGAAGAATCAGGTCGGGATTTGAACGAATGTTACAGAATTCGACGTTTTATATGCATTTTTCTGTTGATTTTTTAAAATAGCTATGGTAAAATGAATTGAATATGGATGTTTTGTCCGTAAATTCATACGTGGAGGAGATCAATTATGGCACAGAAAAAAACGGTATTCCTGACCGGCGGCTCCGGCAACATGGGCTTCCACAGCTTTTTGGAATTCCAGAAGCATAAGGATACGTTCAATGTCGTTCTCTTGCTGCGCGACAGCGAGAAGAACCGCAAAAAGTTCAGCCCTTACATGAATGATCCGTCCGTCAAGATCGTGTGGGGCGATCTGAAGAATTATGACGATGTGCTCAAGTGCGTCAACGGCGCGGACTATGTGCTGCATGTGGGCGGCATGGTGTCTCCCGCTGCGGACTACTATCCGACCAAGACCATCCAGACCAACACCACCGCGGCGAAGAACATTGTCAACGCCGTCAAGGCGCAGCCGAATCCGGATGCGGTCAAGGTCGTCTACATCGGCACCGTGGCCGAGACCGGCGACAGAAACGCGCCGATCCACTGGGCGCGCACCGGCGACCCGATCAAAATCAGCATCTACGATCACTACGCCATCAGCAAGACGATCGCCGAGAGCTATTTCGCGGAGAGCGGCCTGAAGCACTGGGTCTCCCTGCGTCAGTCCGGCATCCTCTATGCAGAGATCCTCAAGAATATGGATCCCATCATGTTCCACGTGCCGATCAACGGCGTGCTCGAGTGGGCCACGGTGGAGGATTCCGCCCGCCTGATGGTCAACGTCTGCGGCGACGACATCCCCGAGGAATTCTGGAGAAGATTCTACAATATCGGCTCCGGCGAGGAATACCGCATCACGAATTACGAGTTTGAGGAGCTGCTGCTCGGCACGCTCGGCATCGGCTCGCCCAAGAAGATCTTTGATCCCAACTGGTTCATCACCCGCAACTTCCACGGCCAGTGGTATTATGACGGCGACGAGCTCGAGAAATACTGCCACTTCCGCGCCAACGTGCCCGTCAAGCAGTATTTCAAGAACATGATGAACGACGTCGAGTTCTTCTACAAGCTCGCCTTCCTCGGCAAGCCCTTCGCGCCGCTGATCAAGCTCTTCATGAAGAAGATTGCCTCCGCCGAGATTTACGGCACGCTCTGGTGGATTAAGAACCGCGTGCCCGAGCGTCTGTCCGCTTACTTCGGCAGCTACGAAGAGTGGGAGAAGATCCCCTCCAAGTGGCAGGATTACAAGATCGTGATCCCGTCCAAGAAGTCCACGTCCGACGACGTGCTCGTGCTCGATCACGGTTATGACGAGAGCAAGCCGGTTGAGGAAATCACGCTCGAGGATCTGCAGAAAGCGGCGGCCTTCCGCGGCGGCGAATGCCTGGCCACGGCGGAGGAATACGTCGATTTCTACACCCCGATCAAGTGGAAGTGCGCGCACGGCCATGAATTCATGATGAGCCCGAACCTTGTGCTGCGCGGCGGTCACTGGTGCCCGCAGGAGCTGCCCTCCGACTGCGAAGGCAAGAAGTTCCACTGGGCCTATGACGCGGAAGCGAAGGTCAATCCGTTCTTTGCGCAGGTGTGGTATCCGCTGCACAGCAAGGATGAGGACAACGTCTATGACGAATCGATCTTCAAGGGCTTCGAGGGCTTTAAAGACTGATTGCTGAATGAAAAAAGGGATCTGCGGCGGCTTGCTGCAGATCCTTTTTTGTGTCTGTGTGTTGAATTGTTTAAAATAAGAACATGTAGGGAACGACGTCTCGGCGTTCCGACCGCGCGGGACGCGCGGCGTTGCATCGCGGATTTGCGCAATAATCCGGTTGACCTTATTTGACAATGATCTCATCCAGGCTCCGTTTCGGCACCCAGTGCACGTCGTTTTCATCGCGGTAATAGGCGGTGTTGCCGTCCGGCGGCAGGTCGGTCAGGCGCACGGTTTCGCCGGCCTTGCCCAGCGCGAGCACGAGCCCGATCTCATATTTTTTCTGATCGATGCCGAGCGCCTTTGCGAGCGCATCGCGCCGCACGTTGCCCAGCATGCAGCCGGCAAAGCCGTCCTCCGCGGCGGCGAGCAGGATCGTCTGCGCGGCGATGCCCTCGTCCCGCAGCTTCGGCTGCCAGACGGCAAGGTCGGTCAGCATCACGATGTAGGCCACGGGGCGTTCGTTCTCCGCGGGCCCCGGCCAGTCGGGGAGCATGCCGGCCCAGCCGAGCGTCGCGAAGGTCTTTGCCGCTTCGTCCGGGTCGGTCACCAGACGGTAGCGGAGGATCTGGCGGTTGACGCTCGAGGCGGCGAAGCGCGCAACGTCGATCCAGCCGCGCAGCTGCGTTTCGGTGATCGGCACGCTGCGGTCAAACCTGCGGTAGGAGCGGTTTGCGATCACAAGGTCTTTGAGCATGGATATTTCCCTCCAAACAATATAATCGGATTTAAAATGTATCTTTTTGCTCAGAATCGCTTGCGTATTCCGGGCTTGTATGCTATGATGAATTAAAAGGGTATCTGTATTTTGCCGCTTGGCACGGAAAGGGGGGCTTCGGTTGAAACGCGTACTTTGCGCGCTGCTCGCGCTGCTGATTGCTGTTGTCGCTGCGGGAATGACGGGCGCTTCGGCCTATGCGAGCGCGCCGGAGCCGCTTTCGCCCGCGGAATTTGCTTCGCAGGTCGGCGCTTTGATGCGTTCAGCCGGCCCCGACGCCGATCCCGCGACGCGCCTGATCGTGCAGTGCGACCGGCGCATTGACCCGCGGGGCGCGGTGTCCGTTTTCTTCGGCGGCGATGATTTCTGGGTGCTGCAGTATGCCGACGCCGCCGCGGCCGCGCAGGCGCGCAGCTTTTATGAATCGCAGTCCGCCGTTACGGTCGCGGAGCAGGATCAGCCGGCCGTGCAGGAGCCGGAGAGCGCCGGTTCGATCGCGCGTGTTTCACGCAACGGCACGCAGACGGTGCATACGACGCATATTTCCTGGGGCCCGTCCTTCCTGCAGGTCGACGGCTTGAGCGCCGGCATGCGGCACGGCACGCAGCCCGAGGCGACGCGCGTGGTCGCCGTGCTTGACAGCGGCGTGCAGAGCGATCATCCGTTTCTGTATGACCGCCTGCTGCCCTCGACGGTCAACACCTCGGCCAGCGGCACGCCGGGCAGCGCGGAGGATGACAACGGCCACGGCACGATGGTCTCCGGCGTGATCGTCGACACCGCGCCGACCAATATCTTTGTGCGCGCTTATAAAGTGCTCGATTGCTACACGTCGGGC
>JAFZNN010000243.1 GCA_017550895.1 Clostridia bacterium | reverse complement strand
CCGCCGCGCCCGCAACGACCGCCGCGCCGGAGGAGGAGGGCACGACCCGCGCCAAAGTGCACACCTGCACGGTTTCGATCAACTGCAGCGTCGTGCTCGAAAACGGCAGCAAGCTCAAGGCGGGCAAGGCGGCCTTCGTGCCGACCGGCGGGCAGATCCTCGTGCCGGTGACCGTCACCTTCACCCCCGGGGAAGACGCCTATACCGTGCTGCGCCGCGCCTGCGAAGAGAACACCTGCGTCGACCGCTGCGCCTACTGCGCAAAGGACGGCATCCAGATGGAAGCGTCGTTCACGCCCGGCTACAACACCTATTATGTGCAGGGCATCCATCAGATCTACGAAAAGGACTGCGGCGCAAAATCCGGCTGGCTCTACCGCGTCAACGGCGTCTACCCGAACGTCGGCAGCAGCAGCTACACCGTGCGTGACGGCGACCGCATCGACTGGATCTATACGCTCGAGCCGATCACGGATTGAAGAATGGATAAAAAAGCATCGCCCGCGGCGAGCAGACGCTCATCGCAGGCGATGTTCTTTTTTGCTGTGATTCAGTTCGCGTGCTTCGTAAGCGTGATCAGATTGATCGCGCTCACCGGGCACTCCGCGTGGCAGGCCCCGCAGCCGATGCATTTTTCATAATCCACATGCGCGCAGAAGCGGTCGATCGTGATCGCTTCCTCCGGGCAGGCCTTGACGCATTTCATGCAGCCGATGCAGCCGGTCTTGCATTCCTTGCGCGTCACGGCGCCCTTGTCGTGGTTCTTGCAGAGCACCGCTGCCTCCGTGCCCTCGAGCGGCAGCATCTCGATCAGCCCCTTCGGGCAGGTCTTGACGCATTTGCGGCAGGCGCGGCACAGGTGCGGATCCACGCGGGCAATGCCGTTGCACAGGTGAATCGCATTGTAGTCGCAGGCGGCCACGCAGTCGCCGAAGCCGATGCAGCCGTAGATGCATTCCTTCGGCCCGCCGAAGATCTGCGCCGCCATGCGGCAGCTTTGCACGCCCTGATATTCGAGCTTGATCACGGCGTTGTCGTTGTGCCCCTGACAGAGCACGACCGCGGCGACCGGGATCATATTGCCGACCGCGAGACCGGTGATCTCGCCGATCTGCTCCGCCACGTCCTGCCCGCCGGGGGCGCAGAGCGTGGTTTCAGTCGTTTCGCCCTTGGAGAGCGCGGCGGCGTAACCGTCGCAGCCGGAGAAGCCGCAGGCGCCGCAGTTCGCGCCGGGCAGACAGGCGCGGATCTCCTCCGCTTTTTCATCCACCGGCACGGCAAACACCTTGGAAGCGACCGTCAGACCGACGGCGGCCAGGATGCCGATCACGGAAACACTCAATACTGCCAACAGAATCGGATTCATCTCGCCACCTCCTTACAGCCCGAGCAGGCCTTCGACCAGCCCCGTGAAGCCCATGAAGGACAGCGAGACGATCGACGCGGCGATCAGAACGATCGGCAGACCCTGCAGGAATTTCGGCACGTCGCAGCTTTCCAGCCGGCTGCGCACGCCGGAGAAGATCACCATGGCCAGCATGAAGCCGAGACCGGCGCCCACGCTGTTGAACATGGACTGCGCGAAGTTGTAGCCCTCGTCCACGTTGAGGATGACCACGCCCAGCACGGCGCAGTTCGTGGTGATCAGCGGCAGATAGATGCCCAGCGCATTATAAAGCGGGGGCATGAACTTCTTGAGCACGATTTCCACGAGCTGCACGAGCGCCGCGATCACGAGGATGAAGACGATCGTCTGCAGATATTCGAGGTCGTTCTTGACCAGCAGGAATTTGTTGATCGGATAGGTCACGGCCGTGGCCAGCGCCATGACGAACACCACCGCCGCGGACATGCCCAGCGCGGTATTCAGTTTTTTGGAAACGCCGAGGAAGGGGCAGATGCCGAGGAATTTGCACAGAACGAAGTTGCCGGTCAGGATCGCCGTCAACAGAATCGCAAAATACGCTGTCATGCGGATGCCTCCTCCTTTCCGTCCTCACATGCGCCGCCGTCGGCGCGGATCGAGCAGCTGCCCGCCATCGGGCAGGCCTCACAGCCCTTGAGCTCCGCCTTCGGCTTGCCGCTGCGCTCCGCAAGGCGGTTGGCGCACGCCATCAGAAGGCCGAAGGTGAAGAAGCCGCCGGGGGCGAGAATGAACACGGTCATCGGGCTCAGCGCGCTGCCTTCCTTGATCAGCGTGAAGCCGTTGAAGCCGTTCAGCACGTTGTTGCCGAAGAGCACGAGCAGATCCTGCGCGCCGGCCAGGAAGGTGCCTGCGCCCAGCACCTCGCGGATGGCTGCCATGCAGCACAGCGCGAGCGTGAAGCCGATGCCCATACCGACACCGTCCACCGCGGAGGCGAGCACGGAATGCTTGCCCGCGAACGCTTCGGCGCGGCCGAGGATGATGCAGTTGACGACGATCAGCGGCAGATAGACGCCGAGCGCGGCGTCCAGGGCAGGCACAAAGGCCTTCACCAGCATCTGCACGATCGTCACGAACGACGCGATGACGACGATGTAAACGGGGATGCGCACCTTCGAGGGGATGACCTTCCGAAGGAGCGAGATCACGATGTTCGAGCAGATCAGCACGATCATCGCGGACACGCCCATGCCCAGCGCGTTGACGACGCTTGTGGAAACCGCCAGGGTCGGGCAGGTGCCGAGCACCAGGCGCAGCACGGGATTCTCTTTAATCAGACCCTTGGTGAATTCTTTCCCGAGGGATACTTTTTTCTCAGCCATTCAGCACACCTCCCGCCGCTTCAATGGAGGCGTTGACCGCGCGCGTGACCGCCCTGGAGGTGATCGTTGCGCCCGTCAGCGCGTCAATGGCATTTTCGCCGGGCTGGTCCTTGGAGACCGTCACGCCGGCAATCTTGCCGATGAACTGGTCGCGGAACGACTGCTTCTTGGCGTTCGCGCCGAGGCCCGCCGTTTCGCTCATGTCGAGGATGCTCACGCCGGTCACGGCGCCGTCGGCGTCCACGCCGGTCATCACGGTGATGTCGCCGCCGTAGCCCTTGGTCACGGCCGTGACGACACAGCCGATCACCTTGCCGTCGGCATCCAGCGCGGGCACGACCGTCTTGACGCCCTCCGCGCTGCTTTCCGCCGGATCGCCGAAGCTGTCCGCCGCGGCAAAGACGACCTTGCGGGCGGCAACCTCGTTATCATACTGAATCTGTTCGATGCGCGGCGCGGTGACCTGATTGGTCGCGCCGAGCAGGAAGGCCGCGATCAGGCAGACCAGAAACAGCACCACGGTCGGCGCGAAGTATTCTTTGAATTTCGTCATGCCTTTGCCGCCTCCTTCTTCTCTTTTTTCTCTTTCTTCGGCGTGCCGAAGGGCTTGGGCGCGGTCAGGCGCTCCAGGAACGGCACGAGCAGATTCATGATCAGGATCGCGAAGGACACGCCCTCCGCCATCGAGGCGAACAGACGCATCACGCAGGTCAGCAGACCGCAGCCGATGCCGAAGATCAGACGCGCTTTGGAATTGAGCGGACTGGTGGAATAATCCGTCGCCATGAAGATCGCGCCGAGCAGCAGACCGCCGCTGAGCAGCTCATAGGCGACAAAATGCAGATCGCCGTGCCCCTTGAGGAGCATCAGCAAAGCGACCGTGCCGATGAAGGAACAGGGAATGATCGGGGAAATCACGCGGCGCAGCAGGAGATACAGACCGCCGAGCAGGAGCGCCGCCGCGCAGGTCTCGCCCAGGCAGCCGCCGTGCTCGCCGAGGAACAGCTGCAGCAGCGAGGGCAGCGATTCGTCCGTGCCGAGCAGAGCCAGAGGCGTCGCGCCGGTCACGGGCGTCGTTTTCCAGGTGAACGGCTCGACCCAGTTGGTCATCTGCGCGCCGAAGGAGAGCAGCAGCACGATGCGCGCCACGATCGCGGGGTTGGCGAAGTTCTGGCCGATGCCGCCGAAGAACTGCTTGACCACAACGATGGCGAAGAAGCTGCCGACCGCCGCGATCCACAGCGGGATCGTCGCGGGCAGGTTGAAGGCGACCAGCAGGCCGGTCACGATTGCGCTCAGATCGCCGATGGTGGCGCTGCGCTTCATGATTTTGCGCGCGGCGTATTCCGAAAGGATCGCCGTGGCGACGGAAACCGCGGTCACCAGCAGCGTGCGCGGGCCGAAGAGCACCGCGGAGGCGATGAGCGCGGGCATCAGCGCGAGAATGACGTCCAGCATGATCCGCCGGGTGGTCACCGTGGAGCGCAGATGCGGAGACGCGCTGACATAGAGTTTCTTTCCGTTGACCATTATTTGCTCGCCTCCTCTCTCAGAATCGCCTTGGCCAGACGCATATGCTGCACCAGCGGCTTGCCCGCCGGGCAGGCAAAGGCGCAGCTGCCGCATTCCATGCAGACCGTGACGCCGACGCGCTGCAGCGTTTCGACGTCACGCATTTTTGCGGCGTCGGCGATGCGGGTCGGCATCAGGCTCATCGGGCAGGCGGCCACGCAGCGGCCGCAGCGGATGCAGTCATGCTCGGGCTTGATCACCGCGTCGTCCTTTGCAAAGGCAAGGATCGCGTTGTTCTGCTTGAGCACGGGCAGATCCGTGCCGACAATGGCAAGGCCCATCATCGGGCCGCCCGTCAGGATCTTGGCAGGCTCGGCTTTGAAGCCGCCGCAGAAATCGATGATGTCGCCGATATTCGTGCCCACGGGGACGCGGACGTTTTTCGGCTCGGCAATCGCGGAGCCGTCCACCGTCAGGGAGCGGCTGACCAGCGGCTTGCCGGTTTTCAGGTAGCGGGCGATGAACGCGACGGAGGCCACGTTCATCACGATGCAGCCGACGTCCGCCGGCAGCTTGCCGGGCGGCACGCGCCGTCCCGTGGCGGACTGCACCATCATCTTCTCCGCGCCCTGCGGGTATTTGGATTCGAGCACCATCAGACGCACCTCGTCGTCGGGATCATGCTCGTTGTCGGCAATGCGTTTGAGCACATGGAAGGCCTCGGGCTTGTTGTCCTCTACGGCGATCACGACGTTCTTGATGTCGAGGAACTCCTTGATCGTATAGACGCCGGAGAGGATGTCCCAGGAATTCTCCATGCATTCGCGGTAATCGACCGTGATGAAGGGTTCGCATTCCGCCGCGTTGACCACAAGGGTGTCGATGTGCTTGTCCGGCGGCACATTCAGCTTGACATGCGTCGGGAAGCCCGCGCCGCCCAAGCCGACCAGACCGGACGCGCGCACCGCGGCGAGAAACTCCTCCCTGGTGTTGACGACCGGAGGCTGCACGCCCTCCCACAGCCGCATTTCGCCGTCGGATTCGATCGTGACCGCCTTGGACATCACGCCGTTGGGCAGCTTGACGTCGCCGACGGCCTTCACCGTGCCGGACACGGACGCGTGGATCGGGGCGCTGACGAACTTGTCGCTGTCGCCGATCAGCTGACCGACCGCCACCGTGTCGCCGACCTTGACGGTCGGGGTGCAGGGCGCGCCGATGTGCTGCTGCATCGGGATCACGACGGTTGACGGCGTCGGGATCCGCACCACCTCGAGCTCGGCGGTGTTCTTGTGGTGCGCCACCTTCACGCCGCCGCGGACCTTCTTGACGGCGGTCAACACGCCGTCCAATCGGGCCTTTGCCATAACTATCTTCCTCCTGACTCCCTGCGGCGGCCGTTCCGCGCGCAGGGGTGGTTTTTATACTGCGAAAAACGGCGACAGACCGGAAAACCGAGAATGGGAATCACCGGTCAAAATACCGTTTTTGTTTTTCCAGCGCGGGCAGCACCGCCCGCAGAATCACGCCGGTCGCGACCCCGGTCAGCGCGCCGAAAAGCGCGAGCATCGGAGCGTAATAGAGCACCTGCTTCGTGCCGGTGAGCACCGTTGCGGCCAGCAGCTGGCCGAAATTGTGGCACAGCGCGCAGATCACGGAGATGCCGATCAGGCCGAAGGTCTGCCGCGCGTACCGCAGCAGCAGCCGCATGGCAATTGCCGACAGCACGCCGCCGGCCAGACTCATCAGCGCCGCCGAAGCGCCGCGCGTGAGAAAGGCAAAGCCGCTTTTGATCAGCACGATCGTCAGCGCCATCGGCAGACCGAGACTGTCCGCCGCGAACATGATGATGATATTCGAGAGACCGGGCTTTGCCCCGGGCGGCAGCCAAGGGATCGGCGGCAGCAGCCCCTCCAGAAAGCTCAGCGCCAGCGCCTGCGCGCAAAGAACGGCAGCGAGCGCGAGCCGGTAAGTTCCACGTTGCTTCATATCAGTAGGTGATGGCGTCCACTGCGCCGCCGCTCACGGTGACGACCGTTTTCGCGGGCAGGCAGACCGCCGTATCGCCGGGCTTCGTCAGCCGGCCGCAGGCCACGCACCGCTGATCGCGGCAACCCGCGTGCACCACGGCGATCGCGCCCGGCTCCGCAAGGATTTCCAGCGGCGGATCTGTTTCCGGCGTGATGGTGCGCGGGCCGTCCAGCGCGGAGAGCGCGACGGTTTCCGTCACAACGCCGTTCACGGTGATCACCGCCGTCAGCTGCGTCTGCGGGCGCAGCGCGCGCCAGAGCAGCACGCCGCAGGCGAGCAGCACCGCCGCCAGCAGCAGCGCAAGATCCGTTTTTTTCAGCAGTTTGTGTTCCATCAGTTTACGATTCTGTAGTCCGGATTCGTGACTTTCAGCGCCGCGCGCAGCCCGTCGGTCACGGTCACGTCGCCGTTTTCGGCAACGAACACCGCTTCGCAGCCGCAATCCGCCGCCAGCGCCGCGCCGTCTTCGACGCCGAGCACAAAGCAGGCCGTCGAAAGCGCGTCGCTGACCAGGCCGCTTTGCGCGACGATCGTCACGTTCACAAGGCCGTTTTGCACCGGCCGGCCGGTCGCGGGGTCGAGAATATGATGATAGCGTTCGCCGTTTTCTTCAAAAAAGCGCTCATAGCTTCCGGAGGTGGAGATGCAGCAGTCCGACAGACGCATCGTCGCCAGACAGTCGCCCGCGTTGCCCGCCGGATCCTTGATGCCGACCGTGAACGTGCGCCTGCCCAGCAGCAGAATACTGCCGCCCAGACTGACGATGCCGGAGCGCAGACGCTTGTCCTGCAGCGCTTCGCGCACCGCGTCGAGCGCGGCGCCCTTGCCGACCGCGCCGAGATCGAGCACCGCGGCGGAATCGTCATAAGTGACGGTATTCCCGGAAAGACGCAGCTTCTGATATCCCGTGTGCGCCAGCGCCGCCTGCAGCTGCGCCGCCTGCGGAATGTGCGGCTCCCCGCTGAAATCCCAGAGATCGCTCACGCCGCCGAGCGTGCAGTCCAGCGCGCCGCCGCTTTTTTCGCTGATTTCGCGGGTTTCGGAGAGCACCTGTGCGAGCTGCGCGGACACGGTTCCGCCGCCGCTGCGGTTCAGCTGCGCCACGGCGGAGCTTTCCGCCTGCCGGGAAAAAAGCCCGGTTTCCAGCGCGGTCACCTGCGCCGGAATTTCCTCGGCAGCCGCCGGGGCGTCCCGCCCGGTCAGCGTCAGCGAACAGACCGTATCCATGGCAAAAAAGGTCTGCTGCGCTTCCTTTGCCGCCACGCCGTCATAAAGCAGCACGGCCGCAAGCACGGCCGCCGCGACAGCCGCAAGCGCAATCAGCCCTTTTTTCATGCACGTCCCTCATTTCTGCATAAACCTATACAGATAAACTATACCTTATTCCGGGCGTGATTGCAAGGTGCAGACGCAATTTTTTGGAGAAAAAATTGAAGATTCTTTAAAAAAGCATTGGATTTTGCGCAAAGATTTGGTAGAATAATTGTCAGAGCATTGTCAGACCGCCGTTCGACCGGCGCGAAGCTGAAAACAGATTGGAGGATTTCCTCATGCAGACGCAATTCTACCTGCCGACCCGCTGGTTCTTCGGCGCGGAGGCTTTCACGGCCTATGCCGACACGCTCGCCCCTCTGGGCAGACGCTGCCTGATCCTGACCGGCAAACACAGCGCCGCGCGCAGCGGCGCGCTCGCGGACGCAACCGACGCGCTGACCCGCCTGGGAATTGCGTTCGACGTCTTTGACGGCATCGGCGCAAATCCGCTGCTCTCCGCCTGCCACGCGGCGGGCGACGCGGCCCGCGCCTGCGGCGCGCAGTTCATTCTCGGCATCGGCGGCGGCTCCGTGCTGGACGCGGCCAAGGCCGTGGCCATCTATGCCGCCAACCCGGCGCTCGCGCCCTTCGACATTTATCGCCGCGTCTATGACGCGCCGCCCCTGCCGGTCGCCCTGATCGGCACCACGGCCGGCACCGGCAGCGAGGTCACGGGCGTTGCCGTGCTGACGAATGACGAAACCGGCCGCAAAAAGAGCATCTCCGGCCCGGACTGCTACGCCGCCGTTTCCTTCTGCGATCCGCGCTATACCGCCTCCATGCCGCGCAGCATCACGGTTTCCACCGCGCTGGACGCCTTTGCGCATGCGGCGGAGGGCTATTTCACCAAAACCTGTGAAGGCGTGCACCTGCTCTTTGCGCAGCGGGCGATCCCCCTGCTGTATCAGGGGCTCTGCGCCCTGGCCGCCTGCGGCGACGTGCCCGAAGCGCTGCGTGAGCCGCTCTATGACGGCGCGATCCACGCGGGCCTGGTCATCAACGCCTGCGGCACGGGCTTCCCCCACCCGCTCGGCTACGTGCTCACCGAGCATTACGGCATCCCCCACGGCATGGCCTGCGCCGCGTTTTTCCCGGCGTTCCTTGCGCGCTGCCGGCAGTTTGCGCCGGAGAAGGCCGCCGCATTCTTTGAGATGACGGACGAACCGGACGCGGTTGTCGCCACGATCCGGGCGCTCACGGAGCTGCCTGGCGTGCGGTTCTCCCCCGCGGACGCCGCGGCCTATGCCGCGCGGTGGAAGGACGCGATCCCCAAAAATTTCACCGCCTCCCCCGGCGGATTGACGCAGGAAGAGGCGGCGGAGATTCTGGCCGACGTCGGACGCGGCTGAGTCAGCCGGCGCGGTCAGCCGCGCAGTCAGCAGCCGCAGCCGCAGCCGCTGTTGTTGTTGCAACCGCAGCCGTTCTCATTGTTGAAGAGCAGAAGCAGGATCAGGAACAGGCACCAGTTGTTGTTGCATCCGCAGCCCATGTGTTACCCCCCTTTCATGCATTCCGAAGCGGCGAACCGCTTACATCCACAGCATATGCGGGGGCGGCGGGGTGTGTGAATAAGGAAAAGACAAGCGGGACTTGTAAAGCTGAATGACTTTACAGGCCCCGCATTCTTTATTTGATTTCCGGATCGGTTTCCAGCATGGCGTCCAGCACGCGCTCGATCAGCCGCAGCCGGTGCTCGCCCTTGAGCAGCCGCACGGAAAAGGCCGGATGCGTGCCGCTGAGCAGGATGCGGCCTTTGAAATGCTCGGCCACGTTCGCCACCTGCGGCATGTGCAGATCCGTCGCCTTGAAGACGATCCGGTCGTCGTGCATGCTGATTTCGTAAATATCCAGCCGCGCCGCCTTGCCGCGCAGCAGAGCGATCGTGATCAGGCCCTCCACGCTCGGGGGATATTCGCCGAAGCGGTCGATCAGCTCGTCGGCCACGTCCGCCGCGTCGTCGTCGTTCTTGATGTCGGCGATCCGGCGATAGATCTTCAGCCGCTGCGGCACGCTCGGAATATAATCGTCGGGGATGTGCGCGTCGATCGGCAGATCGATCAGGCAGTCCTTCTCGGGCACGGCGGGCGCCTCCCCCTTCTCCTCGCTGATGGCCTGCTCGAGCAGCTTCATATACATTTCATAGCCGACGGCCTCCATATGCCCGTGCTGGCTCGCGCCGAGCACGTTGCCCGCGCCGCGCAGCTCCAGGTCGCGCATGGCGATGTGGAAGCCGGAGCCGAATTCCGTGAATTCCCGGATCGCGTCCAGCCGGTGGGCGGCGATCTCGGAGAGCTCCTTGCCGCGCCGGAAGGTGAAATAGGCGCTCGCGCGGCGGGCGGACCGCCCGACACGGCCGCGGATCTGATGCAGCTGGGCCAGCCCCATGCGGTCGGCGTCCTCGATGATCAGCGTGTTGACGTTCGGCACGTCCACGCCGGTTTCGATGATCGTGGTGCACACCAGGATATCGATCTCGCCCTCGAGCAGCCGCCGCCAGATCTCGCTGAGCGCTTCCTCGCTCATTTTGCCGTGGGCGACGCCCACCCGGGCCTCCGGCAGCAGCGCCTTGATTTCCGCCGCCTTGCGCTCGATCGTTTCCACGCGGTTATACAGATAATAGACCTGCCCGCCGCGCCGCAGCTCCTGCTCCATCGCATAGCTGAGCACGCCCATGTCATACTCAATGACGTAGGTCTGCACCGGCAGGCGGTCCGTAGGCGCTTCCTCGATCACGGACATATCCCGGATGCCGGTCATCGCCATATTCAGCGTGCGCGGGATCGGCGTTGCCGTGAGCGTGAGCACGTCGACGAGCGGATAGAGCGATTTCAGGCGTTCCTTCTGCGCCACGCCGAAGCGCTGCTCCTCGTCGATCACGATCAGCCCGAGGTCCTTGAACGTCACGTCCTTGGAAATGAGCCGGTGCGTGCCGACCACGACGTCCACGCTGCCGCGCCGCAGACCGGCGATCGTTTTGTCGATTTCTTTTTTCGTGCAGAAGCGCGAGAGCATCGCCGCTTCGATCGGGAAACCCTCGAACCGCCGCAGGATCGTCTGAAAATGCTGCAGGGCAAGAATCGTTGTCGGCACGAGGATCGCGCACTGCTTGCCGTCCGCAATGCATTTGAAAACCGCGCGCAGAGCCACCTCGGTTTTGCCGAAGCCGACGTCGCCGCAGAGCAGGCGGTCCATCGGCGCTGTACGCTCCATATCCCGCTTGATCTCCCGCACGCAGCGCAGCTGATCCTCGGTTTCCTCGTATTCAAACCGCGCCTCGAAATCGCTCTGCATATCGATATCGGGCATGAAGGCGTGCCCCTGCGCGTGCATGCGCTTGGAATACAGCTCGATCAGCTCGCCGGCCATCTCTTTGACGGCGTGCTTGACGCGGCTGCGCGTTTTCTGCCAGTCCGTGCCGCCCAGACGGCTGAGCTTGAGCGGCTGATCGTCAGGGCGCGGGCCGATGTATTTCGACACCTGATCCAGCTGCGTGACCGGGACGTAGAGATTGTCGCCGCGGTCATAGCGGATCTTGATGTAATCCTTGACCGTGCCGGAGGCCTCGAGGCTGGTGATGCCCTCGAAGATGCCGATGCCGTGCGTGGCGTGCACGACGTATTCGCCGCGGTGCAGCTCGTCGAGATTGTTGAAGACCTCCCTGGCCGGGCGATGCGCAGTTTTCATCTTCTGCGGGGCGCTGCGCGCGCGGTAGGTCAGAAGCGAAAACTTCGCGCCGGGATATTCAAATCCTGCGGACAGGCTGCCCGGCAGCACCGTGACCGAGCGGGCGGGGAATTCCGCGGGCGGGACCGGGCAGAACAACGCCGGAATCCCCTCCGTTTCCAGATCCTGCGCGAGCGTCTTCGCCGCCTTCTCCGTGCCGGCGAGCACGGCGCAGGCCTGTTTTTTTCTGTCGCGGATCACGTTGAGATCGTCGACCAGCACGCTGATTACGCCGTTCCACGGATTGATCTGGTGGGCGGTGAAGGTGCTCAGCTCCTTCACGGGCGTATCGAAGCTGCCGCGCGGGAGATTGTCAAGATAGATCGCGCCGCGTTCCTCATAGAAGCCGGTCAGCGCGTGCGGGCGGTAGCCGTAGTTTTCCAGACCGCGGCAGAGCACGCCATCCTCAAAGAGACCGCGGATCGTTTCATCCTGCAGCTTGCAGGCCGCGTTGTATTTTTCGCGCACGGAGAAGCTCTCGCAGACGATCAGCATGCAGTCCGCGGCGTAATCGAAAATCCCGGCGGGCGCCGGATAGATCAGCGGCAGGTATTTATCCGCGGAAGCCAGCCGCACGCCGTCGCGCAGCATGGCCAGATCCGCCTCCATCGCCTCGCGCGCCGCGCCCTTGAGCCGGTGCGTGCGGATCAGCTTTTCGATCAGCGCCGTGAGCACCTCATCCGTTGCCAGCACCTCGCGGGCGGGCGTGATGCGCACCTGCGCGCAGGGCGCGCCGCGCCGCTGCGTTTCGGGATCGAAGGGGGCGGTCGAATCGACCGTATCGCCCCAGAATTCCACGCGGTACGGCTGCGCCGCATCCGGCGGGAAGAAATCGATGATGCCGCCGCGCTGCGCAAACTGCCCGGGGCCGCTGACCAGCTCGCTGCGCGTATAGCCGCAGCGCAGCAAAGCCGAAATCAGCGCATCCGGCGCGGTCTCCTCGCCGCTTTCGACCGTCACGCTGCTGTTCATCAGCACGGCGGGCGGCACGGTGAACTGCATGGCCGCCTCGGCCGAAAGCACCACGGCGTCAAAGCTGCCGCTGAGCATTTTGTCGAGCACATGCAGCCGCCGGTGCTCGTATTCGCGCGAGGCCGTTTCGCCGCTGCGCCAGGCAAAATCGCGGGCGGGATAGAGCAGCGCCTGCGTGCCGAAGGCCGTCAGATCCTGCACCATGCGGGTCGCCGCCGCTTCATCGGGCAGAATCACCAGCGCCTTGCGCAGCAGACCGGCGCAAAGCGAGGAAATGATATGCGCTTTATGCACGGCCGAAAGCCCGGTCGCGCCGCAGGGCAGGGCGTGCTTCTGCACCGCCTGCGCCAGATTGCGGAACTCCGGGATGGTCTGCGCCAGAGCGTGATAACAATTCATAGGGTCACTCCCGCGCATTGCAGCGCCTGCAGCAATGCGTCAAACCTTGTATGATCATGGCAAAAACCGCGCATGCCGCAGCGGGCGGCGCCGTCGATATTCGCCTGCATGTCGTCGATAAAAAAGCAGGTCTCCGGCTGCAGCGAGAAGCGCTCAAAAAACGCCTGATAGATCTCCGGCTCGGGCTTGATATGCAGCACCTCGGCGGAAATCAGAAAGCCGTCGAACCATTGCAGCGCGGGGATGCCGTCCTTGCGCTCGAAGAAATCGATGGACGCGTTGGAGAGCAGATAGACGCCGTAGCCGTTCGCTTTCAGCCGGCGCGCAAGCGCCTCCGGCTCGGGGAACGGCGGCATATAGGGATAATAGTTTTCCACCATGGCAGCGACGCGGTCGTAATGCGCCGGCGGGATCACGGCGCGCTTTTGCGCAAGGATCTCCGCGGGCGTCACCGTGCCGCGGTCCTTCTCGCCCCAGATCGGGTTGCGGAAAATCTCGCGCAGCAGCAATTGCGCCGTCGGCGCGTCAAACAGGCCGTACAGCGTTTTTTCGGGATCGTAGTCGATCAGCACACCGCCCATGTCGAACACCACATTGCGGATCATGCGGCAAATCCCTCCATATTCAAATTGATAGTGCTATCATACCACTTCCCGCGCCGCCGCGTCAAGTGAAATTTGTCGGGGGCGGAAAAGACGCCGCCGAAACGCGCATCTGTGCGTCCCGTCTGCTCTTTTCAGGTCGCCTCAGGTCGCCGCCGGCGGATGCCGGACAGAAAAGACGCCGCTGGGCGGTGTTCCCGGAGCTTCGCCGATCATCCAATCAGGCGACTGCGGCAAAGGACGGGTATGCCGGGCGGGGTGCAGATTTTTCGTCTGAGCAAGCCGGAAGTCCGCAGGAATACTTTGTGTATTGCAAGGACTGCCGGCAAACGCAGACGGAAAAGATGCCGCCGAAGCGCGCATCTGTGCGTCCCGGCTGTTCTTTTCGGGTCGCCTCAGGTCGCCGCCGGCGGATGCCGGGTGTGCGGGTCGGTGTGCAGATTTTTTGTCCGGGGAAGCCGAAAAACTGCAGTCATACTTTGTGTATGACAAGGTTTTGAGGCAATGCCGGACAGAAAAGACGCCGCCGAAACGCGCATCTGTGCGTCCGCCGGCGGCGACCCAAATAAAAAAGGAGCCTGCCGAAGCAGGCTCCCGGGTAAATGCGATTCTGTTACATGGTAACGACGAATTCGACCTGACCCTTGAAGTTCTTCAGGGTGGCGGTGATGCCGAGCTTGGCCTTCGCTTCGCCGATGAAGATGTTGGTCATCTGATGCCAGGTACCGGACGTGATCTTGCCGGTCTTCTCATCGACCTTCACCTTGATGTAGGCGTTGTTGTAGGTCAGCTTCACGGTCTCTCTGCCGGAGGTCAGTTCAGCACCCATTTCGTTCAGCGCATTCTCGATGCTGCCGAGGGTACCGACGCCGCGGGCCACGGGGCCGCCGTTGTCGCCGTCGCCGTCCGGGCCGTCGACCTGATCCTTCAGCTGGATCTCGATCGTGGTCACGCCGTTGGCGGAAGTCGCCTTCGCGCTCTTGACGTCAGCCGGGGTCAGCGGATATTTGTCGGGCTGGCCGGGCAGGGTGTCTCTCTCGTTGGAGTTCTTCGCCAGCGCTTTCACAGCCGCGGGCTCAAGGACTCTCACGATCGCGCCGACAGCGCCGTCGCCGGTCAGGCTGCCCTCAACGAGGGTCATCTTCTGATTGCACTTGGTGTTCTTGCTCTTGGCAAGCGCAGCGTTGTAGTACGCAAGCACTTCAGCGGGGTCGGTGGAGTTCAGGCCTGCCGCCTTGGTGGTCTCTTCCGGCTTCGCAGTGGTGGTCTCGCCGGCAACAGTGGTCGCATCAGCAGCAGCAGCGGTGGTCTCACCTTCAGGTGCAGCCGTGGTCTCTTCGACGGGAGCCGCAGTGGTCTCATCAACGGGAGCCGCAGTGGTCTCTTCGACGGGAGCTTCCGTGGTGACTTCGGGGGCTTCGGTCTGGTTCTTCTCATCATTGCCGCCACAGGCTGCAAACGCGAACAGCATCACACCGGCAAGGATGAGTGCGAGAATTTTCTTCATATCGTTCCCTCCTGAAATGTGTATGATTGTTTTTTGCGATTTGCGCATTTCTATGCACAATCGGCATCATACTTACAATAAATTTACACCATTTTCGCCGGTTTGTCAAGTACGGGATGCATAAAATCTCTCCGGGCAAATTTGTTTATTTTGCCATTCCGCGCGCCGGAGCGGGCGGCGGCGGGGCCGCCGGGCAGCTAAAATTTACACTTTATTTATATAATTAGAAGTGACAAAAGCGGGAAAGCGTG
>JAFZNN010000242.1 GCA_017550895.1 Clostridia bacterium | reverse complement strand
TTCGTGCCCTTGAGCAGCACGGCCTTGCTACCGGAGATCAGGCTGCCGAACCAGTGCATTTTCGCGCCGGTGTGATACAGCGGCGGGATGCAGAGGAACACGTCGTCATGCGTTTGCCCGTGATGGGCCTGCTCCACCTTCGCGGAGTGGGAAAGGCTGCGGTGCTTATGCAGGATCGCCTTCGGGAAGCCGGTGGTGCCGGAGGAGAAATAGATCGCCGCGTCGTCGTCGTCCGTGAGCGGAACCTCGGGATTCTGGCTCGACGCGTTCGCCGTCAGCTCCGTATAGCTTTCCGCAAAGCTCGGCGTGAGCCCCTCGCCCGCATAGATCAGCAGGCATTTCTTGCTCAGCTGATCCGCGATCGGCTCCAGACGGCCGATAAAGGATGCGCCGAACACCATGATATCCACCTGGGCGAGATCCGCGCAATAGGCGATCTCATCCGTGTCATAACGGAAATTGAACGGCACGGCAATCGCGCCGGATTTCAGAACGCCGAAATAGATCGGCAGCCATTCCAGGCAGTTCATCATCAGAATGGCAACCTTGTCGCCCTTGCCGATGCCGCGGCTGAGCAAAAGATTGGCAAAACGATTCGCCTTCTCGTTGAAGACGCTCCAGGTAATCTCACGGCGGAAGGCGGCGGCGTGCATCGGCTCGGTCAGAGAAAACTCCTTCCAGGTCACGCGGCGCACTTCCTGAATCTCGGGGTTCAGCTCCACGAGCGCGACCTCCTCGCCGAACTGCGCGGCGTTGCGTTCGAGTAATTCGGTAATCGGCATGAGAATGCTCCTTCTTTCTTGATGCGATTTAGCGATTTAAAGCTTTTATGCTTTGACGCTTTTATGTGCTACAGTGCTATTTTAACACAACCGGCCGGAAAAGTCAATAAAAACTGTGCGGGAACGGCAGAGATTCCGCCTCCCCCGCCGGGCAAAAAAACACATCCGCCGAGGCGAACCCGGGCGGATGCGTCTGAAGGTGGATGCTCAGATGCTTTCGCGGTATTTCTTCCGCGCGTAGCGGAAGATGACGTAGGCCAGGCAAAGCAGCAGGAACACGCCGATGCAGATCGCGTATTTTCGCGCCTCAGGCGTAAGCTTTTTGCCGTCCGTCTGCTCGGTGCTGCCGCTGTTGACCTCACCGAAGAAGAAATCGTGGGTGCCGGAGCCGGCGGTGGGAATGTAGTTCTTCACGTCGTCCCAGAGCGTGCTCATGAGCTGAAGCGTCTCCGGCGAAAGGTTGGTGAACAGCTGCGTCTTGAATGCGCCCTCTTCCGGGTAAAGCAGCGCATTCTGATAATAGGTATAGTCCGGATTGGTGTAGACCTCGCTGTGCGGGCTGCCGTAGCAGATGTATTCCGCATTCGCCAGCGCCACGTCGGGCTCGTTGAGGAAATCCAGATACAGCTCCGCGGCGCGCTTGTTTTTGGTGCCCTTGAGGATGCAGGCGGCATCCACGAAATAATTCACGCCCTCCTTCGGATAGACAAAGGCCAGCGCCTCGTTGTTGTCGTGCATCGTGAGGTAATCGCCGACATAATACGGCGCATACGCGGCCTCGCCGCCCTCCATCTTATTAAAGACCTCGTCGTTGACATACACGGGCGAGACGTTCTTCTGATCCATCAGCAGCTCGGCGGCCACCTTCCAGGCGACCGGGGATTCCATATTGTAATCCATGCCGAGGACGCTCTGGGCGATCGCGAAGGCGTCGCGGGGGTTGTTGAACATCAGGATGCGGTTCTCATAGTCGGTATCCCACAGCGCGGTCCAGCTGTCCGGCGCCTCGTCCACCATGTCGGTGTTGTAGATCAGGCCGACATAGCTGACCGTATACGGAATGGAATATTCATTGTCCGGATCATAGGGCAGGTTGCGGTATTTTTCGGGGATATATTTGTAATTCGGAATGTTGTCGAAGTTGATCTTTTCGAGCATATCCTCGGCGATCATGCGCTCGATCATATAATCGGACGGGATGACCACGTCATAGGAAACGCCGCCGCCCTTGAGCTTGGAATACATGACCTCGTTGTTGTCATACGTATCGTAAACGACCTCGATGCCGTATTTTTCGGTGAAGGCCTTGTTGACGTCCAGCGTGTCGTCGACGCCGTCGGAGATATACTCGCCCCAGTTGTAGACGTAGAGCTTCGTGCCGCGCAGGGCGTCGATCTCGCTCTGATCCGGCGCGGCCAGCGCCGTCGCGCAGGGCAGGCAGGCCAGCACCATGGCCAGCAGCAGGCTGCAGATTTTTTTCATACCGGAACCTCCTCTCACTTTTCTTTGCGTCTTGCGCGCTCATCGCTCTTGCGCTGCATGAAGTTATAGAGCAGCAGCAGCACAAGGATGCTCACGAAGATCAGCGCGGACAGGGCATACATATCGGGCTTGACGCGCTTTTTCGTCATGGCAAAAATCGCGATCGGCAGCGTCTGGAAGCCGGGGCCGCAGGTGAAATAGCTGATGATGAAATCATCCAGCGACAGCGTGAATGCCATGATCAGTCCGGTCAGAATGCCCGGCATGATCGACGGCAGCACCACCTTGAAGAAAGCGGAAACCGGCCGGCAGCCGAGATCCTGCGCCGCCTCGGCAAGATTCGGATCCGTCTGCCGGAGCTTGGGCAGCACGGTGAGGATCACATAGGGCAGGTTGAAGGTGACGTGGGCGATCAGGAGCGTGCCGAAGCCGAGCACGGTGTCCATATGGATCAGCCGCCCGACGAATACGAAGAGCAGCATCATGGAGATACCGGTCACGATCTCCGGATTCATCATCGGAATATTCGTCGTCGCGAGCAGGCCGGTCTTGGCCGGGCCTTTTTTCATTTTGTCGATGCCGACGGCCGCGGCCGTGCCCAGCACCGTGGCCAGCACGGAAGAACTGACAGCCAGCACAAGCGTGTTGCGGAAGGCCTGCAGCGTCGCGCTGTCATGCAGCAGGCGGCGATACCACTGCAGGGAAACGCCGGCGAAGACGCTGGTGCTGTTGGAGGCGTTGAAGGAGAAAATCAGCAGCACCAGGATCGGCGCATACAGGAAAAAGAACACAAGGAAGAGGTAAATACGGGAACCGATCTTCATATGGCCATCCCCTCCTCATCCCCGGTGAAGCGGTTCATGACCGCCATGCTGATCAGGATCAGCACCATCAGCACGAGCGAAAGCGCTGCGCCGAGATTGTAGTTGTAGGACTGCTGGAACTGCCGCTCGATCACGTCGCCGATCAGGTCGAAGGCGCCGCCGCCGAGCTTCTGGGAAATATAGAACGTGCTCACGGAGGGCACGAACACCATCGTGATGCCGGAAACGACGCCGGGCATGCTCATCGGGATGATGCAGCGGCGGATCACGGTCAGGCGGCTGCCGCCGAGATCCTGCGCCGCCTCCACCATGGAGCGGTCGAGCTTCGCCATCACCGAATAGATCGGCATGATCATATAGGGCAGGAAATTGTAGACCATGCCCAGGATCACGGCGAAGGAGGTGTTGATCATGTGTACGCGCGGCAGACCGAGATTGGCCAGAAAGCCGTTGATGATGCCGTTTTCGTCCTCGAGGATCGCCATCCAGGAATAGGTGCGGATCAGGAAGCTCATCCACATCGGCAGCATCACCAGCAGCACCATCGTGCGCTGGATGTTTTCCGTTTTCTGCGAAATCAGATAGGCCGTCGGATACGCGATCACCAGGCAGATCAGCGTTGCGACGATGCCGAACCAGATCGAGCGCAGGAAGGTCGGCAGATATTTGCTCAGCGCGGACACGTTCTCCGTCGTGAACGCCCCCGCCGCGTCGGTGAAGGAATAGTAAACGACGAAGATCAGCGGCGCAATGATGAACAGCGCCGCCCAGACAGCGTAGGGCGACGCGATCACGTTGAACCGGGACGTCGGATGCCTTTTCATGCCTCTTCCTCCTCGTCCGGATCGGGATCGGACAGCTCGTCGAATTCATCGCTGAAGGAGCTGTAATCGCCGAACATGCCGGAGTATTCGGATTTCTTCATGATGTGAATGGCGTCCGGTTCGATATAAAGGCCGATATTGCTGCCCTCGGCGTGGAAATCCGTCGTCTGGATCATCCATTTGAAGCCGCCGATATCGACGATGATCTCATAGTGCACGCCCTTGAAGGTCACGGAGGTCACCGTGCCCTTGAGCTGCCCCTGCCCGATCGGCACAACGTCCACGTCCTCGGGCCGCACGACCACGTCGACCGCCTCGTTTTTCGCAAAGCCCTTGTCCAGGCACTCAAAGCGCGCGCCGGAGAATCTGACCAGGCAGTCGTCGAGCATATTGCCGTCCAGAATATTGCTCTCGCCGATAAAATCCGCCACAAACGCGTTTTTCGGCTCGTTATAAATATCCATCGGGCTGCCGATCTGCTGGATCACGCCGCCGTCCATGACCACGACCGTGTCGCTCATGGAGAGCGCCTCCTCCTGATCGTGGGTGACATAGATGAACGTGATGCCCAGGCGCTGCTGAATATTCTTCAGCTCCACCTGCATATCCTTGCGCAGCTTGAGATCGAGCGCGCCGAGCGGCTCGTCGAGCAGCAGCACACGGGGCTTGACCGCGAGCGCGCGGGCGATGGCCACACGCTGCTGCTGGCCGCCGGAAAGGGAATTGATGTTGCGCTTGTTGAAGCCCTTGAGGTTGACGAGCGCAAGCATCTCCTCCACGGTTTCTTTGATCTGTTTTTCGGGGATGCGGCGAATGCGCAGACCGAACGCGACGTTCTCGTAGACGTTCAGGTGGGGAAAAAGCGCATAACGCTGGAAAATCGTGTTGACCTGACGCTTGTGCGGCGGCAGATGCTTCACGCTTTTGCCATCAAAAATAACCTCGCCTTCGTCGGGATCGATAAAGCCGGCGATGATCCGCAGGGTGGTGGTCTTGCCGCACCCAGAGGGACCGAGCAGCGTTATGAATTCCTTGTCACGAATGTTGAGGTTCAGATCGTTCAGCACCTGATTATCCCCGAAGGTCACGGAGATGTTTTTCAACTCAATGATCGCAGTTTCGTTCACTTATGCAGCCCCTCTCTGCCCTCTCGGTGGGCCGGCCGGCCCCCGATCTTCGGCAATTGATAGATAGAATGATGCCCCGCCGCAGCCGCCCCACGCGGCGCCGACGGGAACACTGAGAAACGCACAGGCGCGTTGCCTGCGCTTACAGAATAAACTATAGTGCAAAAGGCCGCAAATGTCAACAATTATTTTTGAAATCTCGCGCAAAAACAAGTGATATGCAGATTTATTTCTTGCTTTTCTTTCGTTTTCTCCCGCATGCTCTCGTTTTCTCTTTTTTCTCAATCATTCCGGCAAAAGATAAATTCAGCAGCGCCGCATGGAATCCGCACGCGGCGCTGCCGTTGATTGTTTCGGATGTAAGATGACTTCCGCTTCGCTTACTCGTTCTCCGCGCTGTGGTGGCGCAGCTCCAGCGCACGCTTTGTCTGCGCCCACTGCTCGCCGGCCAGCGGGTAGAATTTCATGCTGATCGCGCAGATCACCAGCAGCGCAGCCGGCACGGCCATCCAGGCGACCAGCACGCCCTGCTTCGCCCAATCGCTCTGCAGGCCGGCGGCCAGGGTCGTGTCATAGCCGAAGGCCTTCGCAATCATCAGGAACGCGGCGTTCGCAAAGCTGATGGCCGGTTTCGTGATCAGGCTGTTCACGCCCGCATACATGCCCTCGCGGCGGATGCCGGTCACGCTTTCGTCATAGTCGATCACGTCGCCGTTCATCAGCGGGATCAGGAACATGCCGCCCGCGAAGCCCATGCCCGCCGTGAAGAAGCCGGCGAGGGCGACCGCGTGGTATTTGCCGAACACGGCCATGACCGACGCGCCCACGGCAAAGATGATGCACATGAGCAGCGTGCAGGTCTTCACGCCCCAGGTCTTCACCTTGGTCGCCCAAAGAACAACGCCGAAGACTGCGCCGACGCCGAGCGCGCCGTAGGCAAACTGCATGGGAAGGTCGAATTCATCGAAATAATAGATCACGCCCTGCATCAGGATCGTCTGGATAAAGATCACCGTGAAGGACAGCACCTCGAACACGATGAAGGAACGGTTCTTGAAGCAGGCGGCCACGGATTTGAGGATGCCGAGCTCCTCCTCGCTCTCATTCTGCACGACCTCTTTATAAAAGAACGTGGAGAAGAAGATCACGAGGAAGGACCCCAGGCCGATCGCCGCCATGATCAGCTGGAACCGCGTCGGATCGTCGCCGGGCTCCGGCTTGATCAGCGGGAAGAGCACCAGCGGCACGCCGAGCGCAATGAGAGTGAAGAAAATCTTCAGCAGGAAGATGTTGCCGCGCGCCTTGTTGGAAACCGCCATGGTGTAGGGCATCACATAGAGCGAGGTGGCGATCGCCGTATAGAGCGTATCAAACAGGAACAGCGTCGAGAGCATCTGGATGAACAGCGCCGTCTGCGAGGTGCCGAGCGGCCAGCGCACCCAGGTGAGCACAAAGAACAGCGCGTAGAAGAACGAGCCGTAGCGGATATAGGGAATCCGGCGGCCGAGCTTCGATTTCGTGCGGTCGGAAATATAGCCGAACAGCGGATCATTCACCGCATTCCAGACGGCAAAAATGATCCAGACCGTGCTGGCCAGTCCCTCCTGCATGCCGAGAAACTTGGTGAAGAAATAGGTCATGCCGCCGCCGGTAAGCAGGCTGTTGAGCGTGGTGCACAGGCAGTCGGCCGAGCAGAGCCAGAGCTTTGAGGAAAGCGGCACGCGCTCCTCCGTCGTCGTCACTGCAGCATTCGTTTCCATCCAATCATCCTTTCGTCAAAGCGTTTCGTCGCCCTTGATCTGCGCCCAGTAGTTGCGGGCGGCCTGTTCGTTCTTATTGTCGCCGAAGCGGTAATAGCGGGTATCGCGCAGGGCGTCGGGCAGATACTGCTGCCGCACCCAATGATGCGGGAAATCGTGGGCATACTGGTAAAACTGCCCCTTGTTCGGATTGTCCTCTCCGTCGTAATGCTTATTCTGCAGCTGCCGCGGGATCGCGCCGGTGTTGCCCTTCTGCACGTCGGCCATCGCGGCGTTGATCGCGTTGTAGGCGCTGTTGGATTTCGGGCTCGTGGCCACGAGGATCACCGCGTCCGCGAGCGGAATGCGCGCCTCCGGCAGGCCGAGCATCAGCGCGGCGTCCACCGCCGCCTTGACGATCGGAATGATCTGCGGGTACGCAAGACCCACATCCTCGCAGGCGCAGACCATCAGACGGCGGCAGGCCGAGGGCAGATCGCCCGCCTCGAGCAGCCGCGCGAGATAATGCACCGCCGCATCCGGATCGGAGCCGCGCATGGATTTCTGATAGGCGGAAACAATGTCGTAATGCTCGTCGCCGTCCCTGTCATACCGCATGGCACTGCGCTGCGTGAGCGCCGCCGCCTGCGCGCGCGTGACGCGCCGCTTGCCGTCTTCCCCGTCTTCCGCGGACACGGCGCACAGCTCCACGCTGTTGAGCGCCTTGCGCACATCCCCGGCGCTGCCCACGGCGATCGCGTGCGCGACGCCCTCCTCAAGCTCGTAGGTCACGCCGCGTTCCTGCGCCATGAAGTCGAAGCCCCGGCGCACGGCCTTTTCGGTTTCCTCCGGCTCCACGCGCTTGAATTCAAACACCGTGGAGCGGCTGAGAATCGCGCTGTAGACGTAAAAATACGGATTCTCCGTCGTGGAGGCGATCAGCGTGATCGCGCCGTTTTCGATGTATTCGAGCAGCGTCTGCTGCTGCTTTTTGTTGAAATACTGGATCTCATCCAGATACAGCAGGATGCCGTTCATGCCCGTAAACGTATCCAGCTGGGCGACGGCCTCCTTGATATCCGCCGTGCCGGCCGTGGTGCCGTTGAGCTTGACCAGATGGCGGTTGGTGGTCCTTGCAATGATGCGCGCGAGCGTCGTTTTGCCGACGCCCGGCGGGCCGTAAAAGACCATATTCGGCACCTCGCCCGCCTCCAGGATGCGGCGCAGGGGCATGCCGGGGCCGAGCAGATGCTGCTGCCCGACGATTTCATCGATCGTTGTTGGGCGGAGCCGGTCCGCCAGCGGCGCGGCCATCAGGCGTCCTCCCCTTCCGGCGCGCACGGCGGCGCGTAAAAATCCGTGTCCGTCACGAAGCCGTCACGGTCAATTGCAAACACCTTGAGCGCATACGGCAGGAAATCCGCGTAAAAGCCGCACTGCGGCGCGTCGCAAAGCACGCAGGCCGTGACCTCCCTGCCGGCCGTTTCCGCCAGGAACAGCCTGCGGCCGTCGCCGTCAGACACCGCATCCAGCAGCGCGATCCCGTCGCCGGTGATCCGGATCCCCTCCAGCAGCGGCAGCCCCTGCAGCGGCTGCGCAGGCGCGTCTTCCCGCTGCGTCGGCAGATCGAGCGGCTGCGCGCACTGCGCGCGGAACCATGCGCCGGCGGCCATCGCCGCCGTTTCGTCGCCTTTCAGCGGCTGCGCGGCCGCCCCTTCGCAGGCGGCCAGCACACGCGCGCCGTCCGCGCTCTCCCACCAGAAAAGCGGGGCGGGCGCGGCGATCTCCGCCGCCCCGGGCAGAATGCAGAATCGCAGGCCGCTCATGACCAGCAGCTGCGGCAGCAGCGCAGGCCGGCTGCCCGGCAGCAGAACCGCCGTGTCGCAGCCCTGCCCCAGGGTCGTTTCAAAATAGGTCTGATCCGCCTGCATCCGCGCGGCAAACGCGGCGAACGCAGCACCCGTTTCCGCCGGCGCGGATACCGCACAGGCCGGCGACAGCCGCCCCGCAAGAAACGCCGCCCGCAGCTGCGCAAACAGCGCAGGATCCTCCGCCTCCAGCAGCCGGTAGGCCGCCGCGTTCGCGGCGCAGGTCACGGTCAGCTGCGGCGCCTGCGCCAGACGCGCAAGCAGCGCGCGCACGCAGCCGGTCAGGGCCGTGCGCTCCGCAGGCAATATCTCATAGACAATCGCATTCATCGATCTGTCACCCTCAAATAAAGAAATCATAATACCTGCCCAGCCAGTAGGCGAAGGTATAGACATAGCAGCTCTCGACAACATGCACCCCGCCGGAATCCTCATCGATCCACCGGAACGGGTCGCGGTCGTATTTGGAAATGAAGCGCTCATCCGGTGGCAGCAGAACGGAAATCTCCCGCATGCCGCGCCGCAGCGTGCGCACCGGCACATCCCGCCGTCCGCGCACGCGCACGCCCGCCGCCAGGCGGCTCACATTCGTGCGGTAGAACCAGAGCGCCATCCGGTCGAAATCGACCGGCGCGCCCGGGCAGGACAGCAGATAGGGCAGGTCGTAGCCGGGATTGTGCTCCGGCGCGATCGAACTGCGCCAGGATTCCATGCCCTTGCGGTAAAGCGCGAGCAGCGCGGGATCCGTTTCCAGCATGCACAGCTGCCACAGCGAGGCCACGGCGAGCATGTGGTCGCCGTACATGATCTCCTCGCGGAAATCGTAATCCTCTGCCAGGCTCATCTGATACAGCCGGTCAAAATGCTTCTGCGGCAAGTCCGCGTAGCCCTCGGCGATCAGGCGGTCATGGCTTTCACGCCAGCGGCCCTGCTCCCCGGTGATGTGCATCACGATCTGATGATACATCAGCAGCTGCGCGGAATTGATGCAGGCGTCCACCCAGCCGAATTCCGTCTGAAAATAATCCGGGCTCCACTTTGCCCAGGTGGTCGGCCCGCCGTGAAAATCATGGAGCGTGCGCCCGTGGGTCAACACATGGTCCAACAGGCCGGTCGCCGCCCGCCGGATCAGCGCGCCCAGGTCGGGGTCGACCGGATTGAGGAAATCATGCGCATACCGCAGCATCATGAACTGCAGAGTCACCTCGTCGCTGCTGGTATCCGCTTTATAGAGAATATCGTCGTCCGTATAGCCGCAGTCGCGGTAGAGCGCTGCCAGCCGGTCGGGAATCGGCGCGTCGCAGGGGACCTGTGCCCCTACGCAGCCGCGTTCCCGCGCCTCAGCCGTATCCATGCAGACGGCAGTTCCGCCCTGCCGGCGGAAAAACAGACCGTCGTCGGGCAGCGGCTCGTCGCTGCACAGGTAGGTGCGCACCAGAAAACCGTCGCCCCGGCCGTGGATGAAGAACAGCAGCAGGCAGGCCTCCACGGCGCGCGTCGCCACGCGCTGCGCTTCCAGCGTTTCCGGCGCATGTGCGCCCTTCTCCCGCCGCAGCACCGCATAGCGGAACAGCTCGCCCGCGGCAAACATCGCGGTGAAGCCGCCGTCATTGTCAGAATGCCCGTAAGGCACATGCGAGGCCAGCGCGCGCGGCACGGCCAGCTGCTTCTGGCTGATCATGCCGCGGCGATCCACGATTGCCAGCGTTTCCCTCAGCAGGCGCTCCGCCTTTTCCTGCGCTGTGAGCACCGGCACGGTCAGCTTTGCCGCGCCCGTGTCCGTGCGGGCGAAAACGCCGTCGCCCTCGGCCAGCAGCGCCCGCACCCGCCCGTCCGGCAGATCGCGCGGCGCGCTGAAATAAAAGCACCGTTCGGCGGGATCGCCCTGCGGATCATACCGCAGCACGCCGCCGTCGCCGCCGATCCACCAAACGCCGTCCGCTTCCAGACAGCAGGTCACCGATGCCGGCGAAAACGGCAGCGGCACCGGCAGCGCCGCAGGCAGGGCGGCCGACGGCTGCGCGTCGAAAAGCGCCGCGGGAATGCGCGGATCGCCCGCCGCAAAGACCGTGCAGTCCTTGCAGCGATGCGGTGTCAGTCGATAAGGCATGCAGATGCACCCTCTTTCCTTTCAGCTCTGCTTCTATCATAACAAAGGACCGGCGGAAATGCAACAAAAATCTATCTCTCCCGGGGATTTACTTTTTCGCGCGAATATGCTACAATGCAGGCGTCGGACAAATTCACCGAATGAAAAAGGAGGAGCCATATGAAGCTGGGGATGATCTGCGGCTGGAGCGCAGAGGATTTTGAGTATGTCAAACGAAAGGGTCTGGAGTGCGTCGAGTTCTGCGTCAATCACAATTATGACGCGGACGCGTTTCTCGCCGAGGCGCCGCAGATCCGTGCGCGCAGCGAGGCGACCGGCATCGCCGTCGGTTCCATCGGGCGCTGGGGCATGGATCGCGTGGACGAAAACGGCGAGATCCTGCCGCAGGCGCTGCATGCCGATCAGGCGCTGATCGACGCGGCGTCCGTCATCGGCTGCCCGGTCTTTAATTTCGGCGTCAACGCGGCGGAAAAGCTGAGCTTTGAGGAGAACTGCGCCGTTGCGATCCGCTATGCGCAGGCGCTGCTGGAGTATGCCGAAGGCAAGGGCGTGAAGCTTGCCACCTACAACTGCGACTGGTCCAATTTCATCTATAACGACGCGGCCTGGTCGGTCGTGCACAAGGCGCTGCCCGCGCTCGGCATCAAATATGACGCCTCGCACTGCATCGGCCGCAAGGGCGATTATCTGAAGGAACTGCGCGACTGGGGCGACCGGGTCTATCATGTGCATGTCAAGGGCGTGCTGGTCATCGACGGCGAACCCTATGACGACGCGCCCGCCGGGCTGGACAGCATCAACTGGGGCGGCCTGATGGATGTGCTCTACACCAAGGATTATGACGGTATGCTTTCGATCGAGCCGCATTCCCACTTCTGGCGCGGCTTGCGCGGCCAGTGGGGCGTGGATTTCACCATCGGCTTTATGCGCCCGTTCCTGATGCCGGCGGATTATGACGAGTCCAAGCCCATCTTTATGCCCTGACCCGCGCACTTGCGCATTTCATCGCGTCCGTTCTGCAGCTGCGCTTGACAGCGGCAGGCCGGGCGTCTACAATCAGATCGGCAACGGCGCGCTGCAAACGGCTGAATGCAGCGCGCCGATTTAAGTTTTAGGAGTTAGGCGCTAGGTATTAGGAAGAGTTTTGAATGAATCAACAGGATAAAATGAAACTGTTACAAAAACAGACTTGCATTTTCATTGAAATCAAGTTAAAATCAAGAAGATAGAAAAAACGGCAGTTTTGCGGAAAGGAGGACGCGGCATGAAGAAAAAGCAGCAGCCCGCGGCGGTGAAGGATCACGCCTTCTCGGCCGAGCTGTGCGACTGCCTCAAGGCAGGCGGGCTGGATACCGACGGCCTGCTCTATTGCGCGGAAGGCGACATGGACAACGACGCAGCCTATTGCGCCGCCTGGCTGAGCTTCGACAGCCGCGGCCTCTATATTGCCTTCGGGCAGGCGGACGTCGGCAAGGCCGAAGGCCGCCGGCGGCTGACGACAAAGTATACGCTGCGCTCGCTGGAAGCCTATCCGGCGCAGGAAATCACTTCGCTGAAGGTTGAGCTGTATGTGTCCACCGGCCGTCTGGTCGCGGAAACGCCGGCGGGCCAGATCAGCCTGCTGCGCTTCTCCATGAGCAAGCGCGCGGAAATGGACGCCTTCGCGAAGGTTTACAATACCTATCGGGAAAGCGGCGTGGTGGAGCTGCCGCCCGAACCGGAACGAAAAAAAGGCGTCTGCCGTCAATGCGGCGCCCCCTGCCCACCCAACAAGGATCTCTGCCGCAAGCACAGCCGGCGCTCCGCCACGGCGCTGCGTCTGTTCCGCTTCTTCGGCGGCTATGTGCCGCAGATCACGGTCATTTTCCTCGTCATGCTGCTCGCGGCGGCCGCGGCCATTTTCGTGCCGCAGATCAGCACGCGCGCGCTCTTTGACAACGTGCTCGCCAACGCCGACGGCAAACCGCTGCAGGAATCCCTCAAGGCGCTTGGCGTCCTGGTGGCCTCCATTTTCGGCGTGCGGCTGCTCAATACGCTGCTGACCGTGCTGCGGGAATTCATCAGCGGCTCGGTCATGCCGCGCGTGATCTACGACATCAAGGTGAAAATTTTTGATGCGATGCAGCGCCTGTCCGTCAGCTTCTATTCCTCCAAGCAGACCGGCACGCTGATGGACCGCGTCATGCGCGACGCGAACAATATTTACTGGTTCTTTGTGGACGGCGTGCCGACGATCCTGCTCGACACGCTCACGGTGCTCGGCATTCTGACCATGATGTTTTTCATGAGCGTCAAGCTCACCCTCGCGGTGCTGCTCGCGCTGCCGGTGATGATCGCCGCGCTCGTGCTCGGCGACCGGATGTTCCGCCGGCTGCATCACCGCGTCTGGGCCAGCTACGCGCGGGCAAACTCCATGCTCAGCGACAGCATCAACGGCCAGCGTGTGATCAAGGCCTTTGCCACGGAGGATGCGGAATTCGAACGCTATGAGGGCCTGAGCGGCAACATCATGCGCACGGAGCTCAAGCAGATGCTCGCGGAATCCACACTGTTCCCGCTCATGGAAGTGCTTGTGATGCTGCTCTCCACACTCATGCTCGGCTTCGGCAGCGTCATGGTCGCGCGCGGCGAGATCACAACCGGCACGCTGCTGAGCTTTACGGTCTATCTCTCCATGCTGCGCGATCCCTTTGACTTCCTGAGCTGGGTTTCCAACTGGTGGGCCCGCTGCGCGGATTCGGCACAGCGCGTGTTTGAAATCTGCGACGCAAAGCCCGAGATCACAGAGAAGCCCGACGCTGTTTCCTTTGACGACCTGCAGGGCGAAATCGAACTGCGGGCGCTGGAATTTGAATATGAACCGGCCCAGCCGGTGATTAAAAAGCTGGATCTGCACGTGCAGGCCGGGCAGATGCTCGGCATCGTCGGCAAGACCGGCGCGGGCAAGACCACGATCGCCAACCTGATTGCGCGCCTGTATGATGCGAAGGGCGGCGGCGTTTATATCGACGGCATCAATGTGAAGGATCTGAAGCTGACGGAGCTGCGCCGGAATATCGGGCTGGTCTCGCAGGATATCTATCTTTTCAGCGGCTCGATCGCCGACAACATCCGCTATGCCCGGCCGGACGCCGGCATGGACGAGGTGCTTGCGGCGGCAAAAGCGGCCGCGGCGCACGACTTTATCATGAAGCTGCCCGACGCCTATGAAACGCGCGTGGGCGCAGGCGGGCAGAAGCTCTCCGGCGGCGAGCGGCAGCGCATTTCCATCGCCCGCACGATCATTCAGAATCCGAAGATCCTGATTCTGGACGAGGCGACCGCCGCCATGGACACCGAAACCGAACGCCGTATCCAGCAGTCCCTGCTGCAGCTGAAGACCGGGCGCACCACCATCGCCATCGCGCACCGGCTCTCCACCCTGCGCGACGCGGACCAGCTGGCCGTCATCGACGACGGGCAGGTCGTGGAATGCGGCACCTTCGTGGAGCTGCTGCGGCAGCGCGGCGAATTCTATCGGCAATATAAGATTCAATCCGAAGCCCTGCGCACGATCGGCATCGGCGAGGGCGAACCGGATGCGCCAAAGGAGGAATAAGCATGGCGGAAACGAAGCAACAGAACATTTCTCCCGATGCGCTCAAAACCGCATATGTCACGCCGGAGGACTGCGTTTTTTCCTGCGGGGACAACGGCTTTCTGTCCGCGGAAATCAACGGCACGGTCTGGCCGCGCGTGCTGCTTCTGCGCAGCCTGCCGCTGACTGCGCCGGAGGATTATATCTGCATCACGGATGTGGATCGAAATGAACTGGGCATCATCGAGCATATCGGCGCCTTCGCGCAGGATCAGCAGGATCTCATCCACGCGGAGCTCGCGCAGCGGTATTTCTGCCCCTGCGTGACCGAAATCCTCGATATCAAGGAAAAAATGGGCAATTTCTATTTTGACGTCATGATCGGCGACTTCAAACGCGCGTTCACCGTGAAGGACATCACCAAGAGCATCCGGCAGATCGGCGGCGCCGTGATCCTGATCGATCTGGACGGCAACCGCTTCCGGATCGATGATATCGCGGCGATCTCCAAAAAGAGTCGCCGCAAGCTCGAACCCTATTTGTATTAAAAGCCACGCGGCCGCGCGGACCGAAAGGAGGGAGTTGCGTGGAAACCGCCGTTACCTTTGACCTTGCGCCGGACGGCGCGCTCTGCCGCGGCACGCTGCTGCTGCGCGGCGGGCGGCTGCTTGCGCGCATCGGCCAGACGATCCTGTTTGACCGCGACCTGCAGGGCGTCGAATCGCTGACGCTGCGCATCTATGTCGGCTGCGGCACGCTGGAATGCGTCATGGCCGGGGACGACGCGCAGCAGGCGCAGAGCCTGCCCGTCTGCCGCTTCTCCATGGCGGCGGCCGAGGAGCTGGGCGAATTCTGCAAGGTCGTCAATCATTATATCAAAACCGGCGAGGAGGCCGCGCTCTCCCGCGCGGGCTTCCGGGTCTGCCCCACCTGCGGGCGACACTACGCCAAGGGCATGGACGTCTGCCTGTTCTGCGTGGAAAAATCCTACCTGGGCAAGCGCCTGCTGCGCATGGTCAAGCCCTATTATCCGCTGCTGCTGTTGAGCGGCCTGCTCATGACGTTGAGCACGCTGGCCTCCACGCTGCAGCCGATCCTGCACGCGCGGCTGCTGGACGACTATCTGCTCAAGAGCGACGCGGCGAGCCATGTCCGCGGCGTCGTGCTGATCGTCGCGCTGATCGGCCTCTCCCAGGCGGCCAGCCAGATCTTCCGGATGTTCGGGCAGCGGGCGACCAACCGCGTCGGAGCGCGGCTTGCAAATGACCTGCGTCTGCAGGTGTATGACAAGGTGCAGCGCCTCTCGCTCTCCTCCATGTCGCGCAAAACCCCCGGCGACCTGATGAAGCGCGTATCGCGCGACACCGAAGCCGTCCGCGATTTCATCACCTCGCAGGGCATTTACGCGATCGAAAAGCTGATCACCTTCGTCGCCGTGCTGGTGATCCTGCTGCGCATCAGCCCGCTGCTGACCATTCTGGTGTTTGTGCCGGTGCCGGCGGTGGTCTATGCGATTTCCCGCTTCTGGCGCTTCATTCGCCAGCGCTATCATAAGCAGTGGCTCTGCGATTCCCGCACGCGCTCGATCCTGCACGACATCGTGCGCGGCATCCGCGTGGTCAAATCCTTCGGCAGCGAGGACCGCGAGATCCGCAAATTCGACGGCGCCTGCCGCAGACTCGCGGAGATCTCCGTGCGCAACGAGCGCACCTGGGCGCTGGTCTTCCCCTTCCTTTCCTTCTTCATGGGCGTCGGCGAATTCTTTGTGCTCTGGTTCGGCGGAAGCCTTGTGCTGCAGGGGCGCATGTCCGCCGGGCAGCTGCTGGAATTCACGCTGTTTCTTGCCTATATCTACCAGCCGCTGCGCTGGATGAGCACCCTGCCCCAGCGTCTGGCGCAGGTGGCGACGAGCCTTGTGAAAATCTATGAAGTGATCGACGAAAAACAGAGCGTGACGGACGTGGAGGATCCCCTGCCCGCCATGCTGCGCGGGGATCTGGAATTCCACGACGTGCAGTTCGGCTACCAGCCCTATGCGCCGGTGCTGCAGGAGATCAACCTCAAGGTCCGGCAGGGCGAAATGATCGGCCTTGTCGGCCATTCCGGCGCGGGAAAATCGACGCTGATCAATCTCATCCTGCGCCTGTATGATCCCGACACGGGCTGCATCACGGTCGCCGGCACGGATATCGCCGCCATGCGGCAGAGCGACTTCCGCGAACAGATCGGCGTGGTGTTTCAGGAGAATTTTCTCTTTGCCGGCACGGTCTATGACAACATTGCCTATGCGCGGCGGGACGCGACGCCCGGCGAGGTCATCGCCGCTGCCAAGGCGGCCAACGCCCACGACTTCATCATGAAGCTGCCGGACGGCTACAACACCATCGTCGGCGAGGACGGCCACAATCTCTCCGGCGGCGAGCGGCAGCGCGTGTCCATTGCCCGCGCCGTGCTGCGCAACCCGGAGATCCTGATTCTGGACGAGGCGACCAGCGCCCTCGACCCGGAAACCGAAGCGGCCATTCAGGAGGCGCTCGCGCGGCTGGTCAAGGGCCGCACGACCTTCGCGATCGCGCACCGGCTCTCGACCCTGCGCAACGCGGACCGGCTGGTGGTCATCGAAAAGGGCCGCATCGCGGAGACCGGCACGCACAATGAGCTGATGGCCGCCGGCGGCATCTACGCTGATCTGGTCATGGCCCAGCGGCAGACGGCGAAGCTGCGCAACAACTGAATCTGATCCGGTTTTGCCGGCGCTGTTTGTTTTTGCAGCGCCGGCATCTTGATTTTTCCGGCTTCCTGTGCTATGATAGATGCGAACTCTATACCATCAAGGAGGATACTCTATGTACGGATTGATTCCGCTGGCCATGACGCTGGGAGATAAACTCGATCAGTCCTTTTTCGGGCTGGATACCGCGATCTTCTCCTTCTTCGGTCAGCTGCAAAACGGCGCGCTGACCATGATCGCCAAGCTGTTCACCTCGTTCGGCGATGAGGATTTCGTGATCCCCGTGGCGATTCTGGCCGTGGTGCTCTGCCTGTTCAAGCGCACACGGAAATACGGCTTTGCCATGGTGATGGCCATCGCCGTGGGCACCGTGCTGACCAATCTCTGGCTCAAGCCCATGGTGCTGCGCGTGCGGCCCTACAACACCCTGCAGCTGACGGATTTCTGGCCGCAGTATTCCAAATGGTACGCCGCCGTCGGCTCGCTCTCCGAAAGCGACTATTCCTTCCCGTCCGGGCACTCCACCTCGGCCTTTGAGATGGCGACCGCCGCCTTCCTCTGCCTGCTGTCGGACAAAAAGGGCAAGATCGCATGGATCCCGCCCGTGCTCGCAGTCGGCACCGCCTGCTCACGCATCTATGTGATGGTGCATTATCCGACGGACGTGATCGCCGGTTCCCTGGTCGGCATCTGCGCCGGCGTGATCGGCTTTTTCCTGGCAAAGCTCATCTGCCTGATCGTCGAGAAGATCCCGCTGCTCGATAAGATCGACCTCGAGCGCCTGTTCAAGAAGGGGCTGCCGCTCAAGGCCTGCACCGCGCTGGTCTGCGTCTTCCTCGCGGCGGCGCTCTGCTTCTCCTTCGGCAGACTGCTCACGGAAAGCGACGAGATCAAATGCGCCTACAACGGCAGCTATGACTGCAACAACAAGGCGCGCATCGGCGAAGAGAAATATCCGCCGATCGACGGCAAATATTACTGCAAGATCCACTGGAAGGAGCTCTCCGGCGCGGAGAATGCCGCGGACGGTGAAAGCGCCGCCGAGGAGGTCCCCGCGGAAACTGACGTGGCCGCCTGACAATCAGAAATACAGCATGCACCGCCGCACGGTTCAGACGCCGCGCGGCGGTGTTGTTTATTCTCTCTTATTGGCCTGATTGCGCCCCTCGCAGCGCCAGGCGTTTGCCGGTTTCGCCGAGCAGGAGCGGCACGAGGGAAAGCGCGGCCGTTGTCGCCCACGCCGCGCGGCCGGGCATCACGCAGCCGAACAGGCCGGCCAGCGGCGCGATCACGACCACGCCCGCCTGCAGCGCCGTGCATACGGCGACCGCCAGCAGCATCAGTTTATTGGTGCCGAGGCCGAGGCGGGTCAGCGGCAGATCGCCGCGCAGGTTGACCGCGTGCGCGATTTCACTCAGGCTCAGCGTGCAGAAGGCCAGCGTGCGCCCGAGCGCGATCCCGCAGCCCGGCAGCACATGGCAGCCCAGCGCAAAGGCCAGCAGCGTCAGCGCGCCGATCAGCATGCCCTCCAGCGCGATATCCAGTCCCAGCCCGCCGGCAAAGAAGCCCTGCGCGGGCGGCACGGGTTTGCGCCGCATGATATCCTGCGCCGGCGGTTCGATCCCGAGCGCCATGGCCGGCAGTGAATCCGTCACGAGGTTGACCCAGAGCAGCTGAATCGGCGTGAGCGGCGCGGGATAGCCGAGCAGCGAGGACAGAAAGACCGCAAGGATCTCGCCGATATTGGTGCCGAGCAGAAAATGCACGGCTTTTTTGATATTGTCAAAGATGCCGCGTCCCTGCGCCACGGCGCGCACGATCGTCGCGAAATGATCGTCGGTCAGGATCATATCGGCGGCCTGCTTCGCCACATCCGTGCCGCTTTTCCCCATCGCGCAGCCGATATCCGCCGCCTTGAGCGCAGGCGCGTCGTTGACCCCGTCGCCGGTCATGGCCACGATCTCCCCCTGTGCGCGCAGCGCCTTGACGATCTGCACCTTGTGCGCCGGCGTGACACGGGCAAACACGCTGCACGACGCAGCCGCCCGCTTCAGCGCAGCGTCGTCCATGCCGTCCAGCGCCTGACCTGTCAGCACGGGATCCTCCTGCGTGCAGATGCCGAGCTGCCGCGCGATTGCCGCCGCCGTCACCGCGTGGTCGCCGGTGATCATGACCGGACGGATACCTGCCTGCCTGCAGGTCTGCACGGCGCGCACCGCCTCCGGCCGCACGGGATCGATCATACCGATCAGGCCGAGGAAACACAGCCCCGCTTCCGCTGAATCCGACGGGGCTGCAGCACTTCGCACGGCCACCGCGATCACACGCAGCGCCTGCGATGCCATCTCCGTATTCGCTTGCAGCAGCGCAAGGCGGTCGGCCGCCGACAGCGCGCGCGCAAAGCCGCCGGACTGCACATGGGAGCAAAGCTGCAGCACAACATCCGGCGCGCCCTTGACGACCATCCGCAGCCCGCCGGGCGAGGCATGGATCACGCTCATGCGCTTGCGTTCCCCGCTGAAAGGCTGTTCAAAGCGGCGCGGACAGGTCTGCGCAAGTGCCGAAACCGAAATCCCTGCCGCCGCAGCTGCCGAGAGCAGCGCGGTTTCCGTCGGATCCCCGATCGGCGCGCCGTGCCGGCCGATCCGCGCGTTTGAGCACAGCGCCGCCGCTTCGAGCAGCGCCTTGCCGGCCGGGCAGTGCGCATCCAGCGCGCCGCTTGCGTCTCGCAGCGAGGTGACGGTCATCCGGTTCTGCGTGAGCGTGCCCGTTTTATCCGAACAGATCACCGTCGCTGCGCCGAGCGTTTCCACCGCGGGCAGATGCCGGATGATCGCGTTGCATTTTGCCATACGCTGCACGCCCATGGACAGCACAACGGTCACTATCGCGGGCAGCCCCTCCGGAATCGCCGCCACGGCGAGAGAGACCGCCAGCATGAACGACGGCAGCAATCCGCTTTGCCGCAGCACGCCGATCAGAAACACGGCGGCGCAGATGGCCAGCGCACCGAAGCCGAGGAGTCTGCCGACCCGGCCGAGCCGCTGCTGCAGCGGCGTTTCCGGCGCTGTTTCCTCCGTCAGCAGATGCGCGATCTGCCCCACCTGCGTCGCCATGCCGGTTTCCGTCACAAGGGCGCGGCCGTTTCCGGCCGTGACGACCGTGGACGCAAACAGCAGATTGCTGCACTCCGCCGGCGGGCAGGCGGCTGGCAGGCAGACGTCCGCTTGCTTTTCGCCGGAAACGGATTCTCCGGTCAGCGCGCTTTCCTGCGTGCGCAGACCGTTCGATGCGATCAGCCGCGCATCCGCGGGCACATAATCGCCGCTTTTGAGCAGCAGCAGGTCGCCCGGGACGACGGCCGCCGCTTCGATCCTTTGCGGCTTGCCCCCGCGCACCACGAGCGCATGCGGGGCGGAAAGCGCCTGCAGCGCGTCAATCGCGCGCTCCGCCCGCCGCTCCTGCGCCGTGCCGATGCAGGCGTTGAGCAGGACGATCGCCAGGATCACCAGCGGCTCGGTCAGATTCCCCTCCTGCTCGAGCAGCGCCGTTGCAAACGACACCGCACAGGCGGCCAGCAGGATCAGCACGCTGAAATCCGCAAACTGCCGCAGAAACTGCAGCAGGAGCGGCTTGCGCTTTTGCGGGGTCAGCCGGTTTTCGCCCGTCTGCAGCAGCCGCTGGCGCGCAGCTGCCGCGGACAATCCGCGCTCCGGATCCGTTTTCAGTTTTGCGGCTGTCTGCGCCGCCGTGAGCGTCTGCCACTCCATGCGCCGACCTCCGTTTCCGCAATTCTCTTTTCACTATATGCGGCGAAGGGCAAAAAAATCCCCCGGGGTTCGGCAAACATCCGTACCCCGGAGGATCCTGTTCGATTTTTTGATCTCAGACGTCCTTGATTTTTGCAAGGCAGTTTTTGCAAATGCATTTGCCCTCGAATTCGACCAGATCCGTCTCGCCCTTGCAGAACACGCAGCTCTCGACCGCCTTGCGGCAAAGGATCTGCTTCCCGTCGGAAAACAGCTCCACCTTGCTGCCGCGCTCAACGAGCCCGAGCTCCTTGCGGATCTGCATGGGGATCACGATACGACCGACACTGTCGATCTCACGAATGAAGCCTGAAAACATGCGGTTCGCCTCCTTTTCTCCTCATGAATATTATATCGCCGGCGCATGAAGCTTGTCAAGCTGTTTTCCGGCACAATTCGCGCCATTGTGTCACAGTAGCGCACATTCCGCGGCGCATTCCGGCGGCAAAGCCTGTTTCGGGCAACACAAAAGCGGCGTACCCGAATGGATACGCCGCCCGGCTATTCAATTAAATTCTTGCGCAAATTTAATCAAACAAGCGATTCGGACTGAATTAGTCCTCCTTCTTTCTGGTGCAGACGAACGCAGCGGCAGCAGCCACGGAGATGGCGGCGAACGCAGCGATACCGACGGAAGCGGAGCCGGTGTCGGCGGGAGCTTCCTCAGCAGTGGTCTCTTCCACTTCTTCGGGCACATTGGTCGCGTTGGAGTAGAGATCCTTAATCTTCTGCTTCAGGCAGGTAAGGAGATCCTTGAGGGTCGGGATGTTCAGACCGGAAAGCTTGGCTTCCAGCTCAGAAACAGCGCCGTTGACATCGATCTGCGCAGCAAGCGCGGTGCCGATGTTCTCAAGGAAGTCAACGATGCGGATAACAACCGCTTCGATTTCATCCCACTGTGCGAAATTGCTCTTCGCGATGTCGACGATCTTCGCAAGGATGTCGGAAGCGGAGAGATCTGCAAGGATGTGGAGCGTGTCGTCGCCCTGACCCTCATAGTACTTCGCATCCTCATCACCAGTGGCGTTGAGCGCCGGGCAGATCTTGTAGTGGGACTCGATGGTCTCACCATCAGCGAGGGTGGAGCCGCAGTATGCACACTTGGCATTGCCCTGAGTGTCAGCTGCGAACGCGACAGTCGCCATGGAGAGCGCCATGACAAGTGCGAGAACGATTGCGAGTGCCTTTTTCATTTTGAACCATTCCTTTCAAATTTTATTGCAAGAGCAACAATTGTTACCCTAGTTTAGCATAGAATCGGCGGAATGTCAACACTTTTTATCGGAAAATTGTTAATATTTTTTTCACATTTCCGACTTTTTTCGTTTCCGTGAGAGAAATGCAACATCCCGGTTTTTTTCTGTGCAATTTCAACAACTGTTTAATCCGCGGCGGGCGCGGTGGTGGTCGGGGCCTCGGTCTTCGGGGCCTCGGTGGTGGTCACGGGGGCTGCCGTCGTGGTCACAGGCGCGGCCGTGGTGGTCGGCGCGGGAGCTGCCGTCGTGGTCGGCTGGGCCTTCGTGGTCGCAGGCGCCTTGGTGGTGGTTTCCTTGCGCGTGCCGTTGTTGAACGCCTCGTGATTCTTGGTGGACCAGAGGAACCAGACGTCGGCGCCGCTCTGGAAGTAGGAATCATCCACAAGGTTGTTCTGATCGGCGGAGCGCTTGAATCCGCTCTCCTTCAGACCGCTGACGAAGAGATTCGCCATGGTGGTGCTCTTGAAGGTGATGCGGCCCTTGACCTTCAGCTCGGTGCGCGGCGCGGTATACTTGGTCAGCTGGCCGGGCACAAAGCCGGTCGCCCACCAGTAATAATCATAAGGACGGGAGAAGATCTTCTTGTAGTTGCCGTTGTTGTTCTTTGCCCAGTAGCAATCGAGAGACATCTTCAGCCAGTCGCTCTTGGCGGCGCAGCTGTAGTGGTTGATGTCGCCCGAGGCGCCGGTATAAGTACCCTCAGGCGCAGTGTAAACGCCGATCTCAGCGCCGACGAAGAGGAAGCCGTACTGGCCCTTCCAGAGCTGGATCATCCAGTCCTTGCCCTCATAGGGGAAGCGGATACGCACCTGGTCGATGAACATGGCCGCGGCGGGCGCGAGCTTATCATAGACCTGGTTGTAGCCGGTGTTGACCTGCCAGCAGTCCTTGTCATCGGTGTAGTAGAAATCGCCTTCGGGATTGTAGCGATAGCCTGCGAGCGCCTTCTTGGAGAGCGCGTCCTGCGCGGAATAATACTTGCCGCCCTCATTGGTCGCGGCGGCCTTGGTCGTCGTCGCGGGAGCCTTGGTCGTGCCGGCCGCCTTCTTGGTGGTGGCGGCCTTCGCACCGGAGTTGTTGCCCTTGTTGGCGGTGTTCTTGATCGTGCGGGCGATGGTCTTGATCGTCGTGAGCGCGTTGCCGGACACGTCGGTGACGGTTTCCTTGTTTTCATCCGTCACGAATTCCTGCACGGTATACAGCTCGGTGACATACTCCTCGGTGACAGCTTCGGTCGTGATTTCATTGTCGGTCTTGGCCGATTTGAAATGACGGGTGATCGGAATCGCTGCCGCGGCGCCGCCGATCACGATGGCAGCGGCTGCGCCGATCACAATGATTCTTTTGCCGGAAGTAGAGAGACTCATAATCATAACCTCCTGTTAATATCAACAGTTTTTTCTTTCTCTTTTATCTGACATCCTGCCAGACGAAAATGACATCTTTGCCATACCGCTTGCAGGTATCCTTGACTGTGGGATTGAAGGTGGCGACCGCGGTGAAGCCCTGCTTGGTCAGCGCGTTCTCGAAGGCCTGCGCCTGCGTGGTATCCTTGAAGGTGATGTGGCTGAGGATGCGCAGCGGAGAGGAATCGCGCTTGTTGGGAAGCTGGCCGTCCACATAACCGGTCTCCCACCAGTGCAGTTCATAGGGGCGGGTGAGCTGCGCGGTGTAATTGCCGTCGCCGTTCTCATCCCAGAGCACGGTCATTTCCATGTAGAGCCAGTCGCTCTCATCCGCGCAATTATAATGATCGAGCGTGGAGACCTTGCCCTGCGGGCGGGTGTAAATGCCGACCTCGCCGCCGACCGTGCCGATATCGCCGGAAATATACTGGCCCTTCCAGATCTGAATCAGATAGTCCTTGGAATCATAGTTGAATTTCAGGCGGCAGGTTTCGATGCTGAAATCGATCAGCTTCGCGCCCGCGTCATACAGCGGGTTGTAGCCGTATTTGCGCTGGCGGCAGTTCGGATCGGTATCATTATTATATATGTATTTCTTCAGGCCGATCACGTCGTATTTGGAGCGGTAAAGGCCGGTCAGACTCATATCGTTCGGCAGCGAGCTGTTGTCCGTCTTGGTCACCTGGGAAACGCTCGTCTTTCCGCTTTCCGTATCCTCGAGCACCTGCGGATTGATCGTGGTGCTTTCGGCCGGCTGCGTGGCCTTCTGCGTCGTGGTGGCGGGCGTCTGCTTGCCGGTGGTGGTCACCGCCTGCTTCCGCGTCGTTGCCGGCGCCTGCTTCGTTGTGGCGGGCGCTGCCGTCTGCACAATCAGCGCGCTCGTGCGTTCCGCGATCTGCGCGATTGTCAGCGGCGCGGTCTGCGTTTCATAGACTTCGGTATATCGCGTTTCGGCGTCATAGCCGGTCACGGTCGAATCGATCGCGGGGCTGGTGCGCCCGCCGCGGATGGCGAGCACCGTTACGCCGGCGGCGATCGCTGCCACGCCGACGGTCAGCGCGACAATGGCCGCATTCGTTTTTCGACTCATTTTCTTTCTCCCTTTTTTGCTCTACACTATATTATGCCATATTCTGACGAAAAAATCAACCGTTTTCTGCCTGCGCCGCGCAAAACAGCGCAGGCAGCGGTTCTGGTGGAGATGGCGGTAATCGAAACCGCGTCCGAAAAACCCGCACAGGGACTTTCTACGAGTGTAGTCCGCCGTTTAAGATTCCCCCGCACGCCCGCCGACGAACAGGCTGACGCTTGCGGTAGACAGATTGTTCATGACCGGTTCTCTGCCGCGGCCGGTGCACGTTCACTGCTGATCGACGCCTCATGCGCGGCCGCAGTCCTCCGCGCGGAGACGGCTGCTATTTAAGCAGCGCGAGCAACAAGATTGTTGTCAGTTAATTTTAAGGTTGCGGATTTTATAGCGGTCCCGCACCGCTACTCGCTTATCCGGGCTTGGATTCCCCGTCGAAATCCTTTCATCCCCATATTCGGTTTTCAGCGGCGCATCCCGCGCTCGATGGCGCGTTTGGCGTCCTTCTGCGCGGCGACCGCGCGTTTATCGTAAAGCTTTTTGCCTTTACACAGTCCGATTTCCACCTTGGCCTTCCCCTTGGAGAAATAGACCTTCAGCGGAATGATCGCCAGCCCCTCCTGCTTGACCGCGGCATACAGCCGGCGGATCTCGCGCTTGTGGAGCAGCAGGCGTTTTTGCCGCATGGGATCGCGGTTGAAGATATTGCCCTGCTCATACGGGCTGATGTGCATCCCGTTGACGAACATCTCCCCGTCCTTGACAAAGCACCAGGCGTCCTTCAGATTCAACTTGCCCTGCCGGATGGATTTGACCTCGGTGCCGAACAGCTCGATCCCGGCTTCCAGCGTTTCCAGAATGAAATAATCGTGGTAGGCTTTTTTGTTTTGTGCCACGGGTTTGATCCCGCTGTCCTGCGCCATGGCTCCTCCTTCCCGCGCCGAATTCAAAGGCACTATTCTATATGTGTGCCGCCGTGCGGAAAGTGTTGCACCGGACACAGAATTATTTTTATTATTATTTAGAGATCCGGCGTTTGGCGTAGAAGCTCTGCTTCCGGCTGCGCGCCTCGGCCTCGCGTTTCGCGGCCGCCGCCCGTTTCGCCTTCACGCGCGAGAGGGGTTTGCCCTTCGCGGCGGGCTTTTTCTTCGGCGGTTCCTCTTCGGTTTTCTCTTTATAAAGCACGATGCTGCCGCCGATGACCTGCACGACCTCGCTTTCCGTCGCCGCAGCGAGCTGGTCGGCAAAGGTGCGCGGGGAATCGGGCGCGCTGTCCAGCAGCACCTTGAGCTTGATCAGCTCCCGCTTGCGCAGGGCGTCCGCCGTCTGCTGCACCAGCGCCTCGGACATGCCGCCCTTGCCGATCTGGAACAGCGGCTCAAGCGTATTCGCCTGCGCGCGCAGCTGCGCTCTTTCTTTACTCGTCATGATCCTTCTCCTCGATTTGCTTTGCCAGCGCACGCACGGAACGGCCGCGGTGGCTGATCGCATCCTTCTGCGCCGCCGTCAGTTCGGCCATGGCGGTCTGATAGCCGTATTCCTCCGGCAGAAACAGCGGATCGTAGCCGAAACCGCCGCTGCCGTGCGGCTCGAAGCCGATGCGTCCGCGGCATTCTCCGCGCGCAAACAGCCGCCGCCCGTCGGGATAGACGCAGCAGGCGACGCTCACAAACGCCGCGCCGCGTTCCTCGGCCGGCACGTCGGCCAGCGCCTCGAGCAGCTTGCGGTTGTTCGCCGCGTCGTCGCCGTGGCCGCCCGCATACCGCGCGGAATAGACGCCGGGCGCGCCGTCGAGCGCATCCACCGTCAGGCCGGAATCATCCGCCACGCAGGGCATGCCGGTCTCGCGGCAGCCGCTTTCGGCCTTCAGCAGCGCGTTTTCCTCAAAGGTGACGCCGGTTTCCTCGACGTCGGTGAGGGTCACGCCCGCCTCCTCGGCCAGCAGCACGCGGATGCCAAGCGGCGCAAGAATGCGCTGCAGCTCCGCCCGCTTTTTCATATTATGGGTCGCAATAATATAATCCATGCGGTCAGTCCTCGTCGGTATCCTCTTCAAACAGCGCCTCGGCAAAGGCCCTGGGGTTGAACGGTCGCAGATCGTCGATCCCCTCGCCCACGCCGATGAATTTCACCGGCAGCTTCAGCTCATTCTTGATGGAGAGCACGACGCCGCCCTTGGCCGTGCCGTCGAGCTTGGTCAGAATGATGCCGGTCACCTCGGCGATCTCCTTGAACTCCTTCGCCTGGTTGACGGCGTTCTGGCCGGTCGTCGCGTCGAGCACGAGGAAGACCTCGCGGTCGGCATAGGGCAGCTGCCGGTCGATCACGCGATAGATCTTGGACAGCTCCTCCATCAGATTCTTTTTATTATGCAGCCGGCCGGCGGTGTCGCAGATGATGATATCCGCGTTGCGCGCCTTGCCCGCGCTGACGGTGTCGAACACCACGGCGGCGGGATCCGCGCCTTCCTTGTGCTTGACCAGATCGACGCCCGCGCGATCTGCCCAGATTTCCAGCTGGTCGATCGCGGCCGCGCGGAAGGTATCCGCCGCGCCGAGGATGACCTTTTTGCCGTCCTCTTTGAACATGGCGGCCATCTTGCCGATGGAGGTGGTCTTGCCCACGCCGTTGACGCCGATGACCAGAATCACGGAGGGGATCGTCACAAAATCGATCTCCTCGCCGCCGCTGAGCATATCGGCGACGATCTCCTTGATCTCTTCCTTGACGTCCTTCGCGCGGTGCAGATTCTTCTTGAACACATGATCGCGCAGCTCCTCGACGATCTGCATGGAGGTCGTCACGCCGCAATCCGCCATCACAAGGATTTCTTCGAGATCGTCATAGAATTCGTCATCGATCTCATTTTTGCCGTAAAGCGCGGAATTGATCGCGCCGGACATGCTGTCGCGGGTCTTTTTCAGCCCTTTGTTGAGCTTCTTGAACAGTCCCATAGGTTACCTCTGTCAGTTCTCTTCGGAATTCTTGATGATCGCGTCCACCATCCGCTGAATGGAGGGATCGCGCTCGATCTGCCGGCCGATGTATTCCAGCGAATGGAAGACCGTCGTGCGGTCGCGGCCGAAATACTCGCCGATCTCCTTCTGCGTCAGGCCGGTGTGCTCATGGATCGCGTAAATCGCGATGTGGCGCGCCTTGGCGACGCGGGCATTCTGCTTCTTTGAAAGGATATCGCTCTCCGGCACGCCGTAGGTGCGCGCCGTTTCGCGGATCATGCGGTTGACAACGGCCGAAATCGGGCGGCTGTCGCTCATCAGCTCGCGCAGCGCGCGCTTGACCATCGGCAGGGTGACGGGCACCTTTTCGATATTGGCCAGCGCGTTGAGCTTGTTGACCGCGCCCTCGAGCTGACGGATATTGGATTTGATATGCTCCGCAATGTAATCCGCCACATCCTCCGGCATATCGAGGCCGAGCGCCTTGGCCTTGCGCTGCACGATCACCACGCGGGTTTCAAACTCCGGCGGCTGAATATCGGACATCAGGCCGCTTTCGAACCGGCCGCGCAGACGGTCCACAAGATCGCTGATCTCCTGCGGCGGACGGTCGGCGGTGAGCACGATCTGCTTTTTCGCGTCCACAAGCGCGTTGAAGGTGTGGAAGAACTCCTCCTGCGTGGACTGCTTGCCGGCGATGAACTGGATATCGTCCACAAGCAGCGCGTCGCAGTTGCGGTACTTTTCGTGGATCTCGTTCATGCGGTTTTTGTTGATGCCCTCGATGATCAGGTTCACAAAATCCTCGCCGCGCGTGAAGATGACGTCGGCGTTGGGGTTGCGGCGCTTGATCTCATGGCTGATGGCGCAGAGCAGATGCGTTTTGCCAAGGCCCGAATAGCCGTAGATAAACAGCGGGTTGTAAGCGTTGCCGGGATTCTCCGCCACGGTTTTGGCCGCCGCGTGCGCAAAGCGGTTGGACGAGCCGACCACAAAGGTATCAAAGGTGTAGTCCGCATAGCTCTCCACCATCGGCTCCCCGGCCGGCGTCACGGTTTCCGGCACCACGGCCGGATCGGTCAGCACGACCTCGACGTCCAGACCGAGCACGGTTTTAAAGGCGTCCCGGATGGTGTTGTAAAAGCGCTTCTCGATCACGGAACGCACAAAGCCGCCCGCGGCGATCTCCGCCTTCGTCCCCTCAAAGCTGAGGATCTTCAGGGGCTTGAGCCACACGTTGAAAATCACTTCGCCCTCCACCCGTTTCATTTCCTGACAGACGAGATCCCACATCTCGTTGATGGATTCCATTTCACATCCTCCGATTCTCCGTCGTATTTTCCAATCTATCAATAAAACTGTCATCCCCGCAGGGGGATATGCTCACATTTTACAGAAGACGATACATATTAGATTATAACAGAAACGGCGCGGCAATGCAAGCATGAATTGCGATCGATCGGGCGAAAAAAAGCGGAAAAGCGGCGTCGTTTTTGGGGATTTCGTCACATGGGCACAAAAAAGGGGCCGATTCGCAAAGCGAACCGGCCGCGGGTACTTAGAAATCCAGGAAATCCTTCAGCTTCTTGCTTCTGCTCGGGTGGCGCAGCTTGCGCAGCGCCTTGGCCTCGATCTGACGGATGCGCTCACGCGTGACGCCGAAGCGGCTGCCGACCTCCTCGAGCGTGTGGGGATGCCCGTCTTCCAGGCCGAAACGCAACGCCAGCACCTTCGCCTCGCGCGGGGTCAGGGTCTTGAGCACCTCGTTGAGCGTTTCCTTGAGCAGCAGCATGGACGCGGCGTCCGCCGGCGCGGGCGCGTCGTCGTCGGGAATGAAATCGCCCAGGTGGCTGTCCTCCTCCTCGCCGATCGGCGTTTCGAGCGACACCGGCTCCTGCGCCACACGCAGGATCTCACGCACCTTATCCACCGGCATCTCCAGCTCGGTGGCGATCTCCTCGGCCGTCGGATCGCGGCCGTTCTTATGCAGCAGCTGGCTGTTCGTCTTTTTGACCTTGTTGATCGTTTCCACCA
>JAFZNN010000241.1 GCA_017550895.1 Clostridia bacterium | reverse complement strand
GCTGCCGGCGGCGGCAAGAGTGACGCGCTGCTGGCCGAGGCGCTGCGGCAGGTGCATATCCCGCAATACCGCGGGCTGATCCTGCGCAAGACCTATCCGCAGCTCTCCGAGCTGATCGACCGCAGCCACGAAATCTATAAATTATGCTTTCCGCGGGCGCGCTACAACGACAGCCGGCACTGCTGGACCTTCCCGAGCGGGGCGAAGATCTATTTCGGATCGATGCAGCACGTGAAGGACCGTCGCAACTACCAAGGCAAGCGCTTTGATTTCATCGGCTTCGACGAGCTGACCCACTTCACGTGGGACGAATATTCGTATATGTTCAGCCGAAACCGCCCGGGCAAGGCGCTGACCGGCGATCAGATCACGCGCGTCTATATGCGCGCGACGACGAACCCCGGCGGGATCGGGCACGGCTGGGTCAAGGACCGCTTCATTACCGCGGCACCGCCGATGACGCCGATCATTGAAAAGACCAAAGTGCTCTCGCCGGACGGCACGGTGCAGACCTTCGAGCGGGCGCGGATCTTCGTGCCGGCGACGGTGTTTGATAACCAGGTGCTGCTCGGGCAGGATCCGCATTACCTTGCCAATCTGGCGATGCTGCCGGAGGCGGAGCGCAACGCGCTGCTTTACGGCAGCTGGGACAGCTTCGACGGGCAGGTGTTCCGCGAGTGGCGCAACGATCCGGAGCACTATCTCGACCGGAAGTGGACGCACGTGATCGCGCCCTTCCGCGTGCCGAAGGAGTGGCGCGTCTGGCGCGGCTTCGACTGGGGTTACACACGGCCCTTTGCCTGCTACTGGATGGCGGTATCGCCCGCGGGCATGAAATATATCATCCGCGAATATTACGGATGCAGCGGCGAGCCGAACCACGGCCTGCAGATGCATCACGTGGAAGTGGCGGAGAAGATCCGCGAGATCGAGGAGACGGATGAGAATTTGCAGGGCCGGAAGATCTTCGGCGTGGCGGATCCGGCGATCTTTGAGGAGAGCAAGGGCGCAAGCATCGCCTCGGACATGGCGCGCGCGCCGCATTATATCCTGTGGACGCCGGCGGACCACAAGCGCATCCCGGGCAAGATGCAGGTGCACTACCACCTGGCCTTTGACGCAGACGGGGATCCGCGGCTGCAGGTCTTCAACACATGCCGGCATCTGATCCGCACGCTGCCGACGCTGACCTATGACGAGAGCAACGTCGAGGACGTGGACAGCGATCTGGAAGATCACGCCTATGACGCCGTGCGGTATCTGCTGATGGATCGGCCGATCACGCCGCGCGGGAGCAAGAAGATCGTGCTGCCGGAGTTTGATCCGCTCAATCAGAGAACAGGAAGCAAGGCACCGTTTCATTACTATCAGATATAAGGAGAAACAACATGAAGAACGGGCAGGAATTGCAGCAGAGCGCGACGACAGAAACGCAGCCGCAGGAATATGTGGTCGGTTACGGCATGGCAGAACAGCTACACGCCGGCACACCCGCAATCGGGGAGGAGCAGCTGACTGAGGCGCGGCGTATCCTGGAGGAATACAAGAACGGAAAGCAAAATCTGGAGCAGAAGATCGTCAACAATGAGCAGTTCTGGAAGCTGCGACACTGGGAAATGGCCAAGGAGCCGGAGCACCAGCAGACGCCGGCAACGGCCTGGCTGTGGAATCTGATTGTGTCGAAGCACGCGGATCTGATGGACGGATTCCCGGAGCCGAACATCCTGCCGCGCGAGCCGGACGACAAGGAAGAGGCCCGGCGTCTGAGCGCAATCGTGCCGGTGGTGCTCGAGCAGAACGACTTCCGACGGACCTATTCCCGCGCCGGTTACTACAAGGGCAAACACGGCACGTCGATCTATAAGGTGATTTGGGACGCGGAGAAGCTCAACGGTCTGGGCGATATCACGATCCGGTTGGTGGATGCAATCAATCTTTTCTGGGAACCGGGGATCACCGACATTCAGGATAGCCGCAATTTGTTTCAATGTGAGCTGATCGACAATGACGAGCTGAAAGCAACCTGGCCGCAGCTGACGGACGAGTTGCTCGGCAGTGATCTGACGGTCGCTAAGTATCTGTATGATGATCATGTGGATACCACGAAGAAGAGCACCGTTGTCGATTGGTATTACAAGAAACGAGTGGGCGGCAAAACTGTACTGCATTATTGCAAATTCGTGGGCGACGTAGTGCTGTACGCCACAGAGAACGAGACCACGCCGCCGACGTCACCGTTGACGGATCCGGATACGGGCGGCCAGGCAGTCAACCCGGAGACCGGGCACGCGATCGCGCAGCCGGTCGGACTGCCGCCTGCACAGGCAGGGCTATATGATCACGGTCAATATCCATTTGTGTTCGATGTATTGTTTGAGATTGCCGGCAGTCCCTTCGGTTACGGCTACACAGACATTCTGAAGCCGACACAGATCAGCATTGACCAACTGAACGCGGCACTGGTTAAGAACGCGCGCATGGCCGTGCGACGGCGTTACCTTGTGAGCCAGCAGTGCGGACTCAATCAGAAAGATTTCGCAGACTGGAATCAAGAGCTGATTGAAGTCAACGGATCACCGTCCGAGGAGCATGTGCGCGAGCTGACTGTCGCGCCGCTGCCTGGCATCTATGTGGACATGCTTCAATTTCAGATTGAGCAGTTAAAGGAGACCGGCGGCAACCGCGACGTCAACAACGGAGGCGGCCAGAGCGGCGTCACGGCGGCTTCGGCAATCGCTGCGCTGCAGGAAGCGGGAAACAAAACAAGCCGTGATATGATCGCGACGACCTACGACGCCTACAAGCAGATCTGCACGCAGGTGATTGAGCTGATCAGGCAGTTTTACGACACGCCGCGGCAGTTTCGCATTACCGGCGAGCATGGAGAGGAAATCTTCGCAACCTATGACAATAGTGATCTGCGACCGCAGGCGCAGGGTACCGAGTTCGGCATTGACATGGGCTACCGCGTGCCGCAATTTGATATCAAGGTCAGCGCGCAGAAGGCGACGCCATACAGCAAGATGGCGCAGAATGAGCTGGGCCTGCAATTCTACAATCTGGATCTGTTCAATCCGCAGAATGCGACACGCGCGCTGGCATTGCTGGAAATGATGGATTTTGACGGAAAGGAAGAGATTGAACAGCGCATCGAACAGAACGGCACACTGTTAGATCAGTTCCGTCAGGTGATGCAGCTGGCGCTCGGAATGGCGTCGCGCTACGATCCGAACATGGTGCCGATGCTCATGCAGACCGCGCAGGCGGCGGGTCTGGGTGGCGCGCCGGGCATGAGAGTTGCAGCGGATCCGGAATTGGTCGAGACGATGGAGGACGGCAGCCTGAAACAGGAAGAACATGCCTTTGTGCGCAAGGCGCGAGAGCAGGCGCAGAGCAGCACGCAGCCGAGATAAGGAGAGGATGACAACATGGTGACGGTGACATACCGGCCGGACAAGCACGAGCTGAAGCTCAAAGGGCACGCGCTGGCGGGCGACATCGGGCACGATCCGGTGTGCGCGGCAGTCAGTATGTGCTTTTATAACATCGTCGCGATGCTGCGGCAGTACCCGCCGGAAGCGTGGAAGAAGGCGCCGGAGTTCGCCGCGGCGGACAGCAAGGGCGTGAGCTTTGTGCGCTGCGCGCCGAAGCCGGAATACGAGACCTGGATCGACCATGATTTCCTGTATGCGCTGGTCGGCTTCGAGCAGCTGCAAGGGAATTTCCCGGAGGCCGTGTGCCTGCGGGTGATGCAACATTGAGATAGGAGTTAGGAGTTAGGAGTTAGGAGTTGGGCGTGCAATTTGGTAAAATCAGCACATAGGGAAGTAGATAGTGTCAGCACATAGGTAAGCCAGTTGAAAGTGAGGGTCAGCCTTTCCACTTACCGATGTGCTGAACCCGCACCATTTACAAAGCCTAACACCTAATACCTAACACCTATTGCCTATAAATGACCCCGCGGAAAGACGCGAGACGCGCCGAACGGCGCAAAAAGAAAGGAGCTTATCAATGAGCCATATCATTGAGCTGAATCTGCAGCTGTTTGCCGAGGGCGCCGCGGACGGTACCACCGCGGGCGCAGGTGAAGGGACTGCAGCGGACGTAAACGCCGGGGACGTCGCCCGGCAGAATCAGGACCCGGCACAGGCGCCGGAAGAAACACCGGAAGCAAGACAGGCAGAATATGAGCAGTACAAGACCAAGTTCAAGAATGAAATCCATGCGGAGCGACAGAAGATGGTGCGCGAGCGATTGCGCAAGGCGCATGGGGAAATTCAGGCGCGAGATGACACGCTGAACACACTCCGACCGATGCTGGAGAATATCGGCCGGCAGTACGGTGTGGATCCGAACGATCCGGCGGCACTCGTTGACGCTTTCGAGCGGGACGACCACAACCTGGAGGCGCTAGCCTACAAGGAAGGCATGAGCGTGGATGAGCTGCGGATGCGCATGCGATATGAACGGCAGGCACAAGCGGATCAGGCAAGAATTCAGGAACAAAACATGTTGCTGCAATTCGCAAAGTGGGACGCCGAGGCGCAGGAGCTCTTGAAGATCTACCCGGATTTCGACCTTGCCGAGGAGCTGGAGGACGAAACCTTCGTGCACTTGCTGGACGCAGGCGTGCCAATGAAGGCGGCATTTGAGCTGCAGCACCAGGAAGATTTGATACGCGGCGCGATGCAGTATACCGCCCAGCAGACGGCAAAAAAGGTCACGCACCGAGTCCTTGCAAACAGCCAGCGGCCAGCCGAGGCGGGCGTAAGGAATGCGCCCGGCGCGATGAGCTATGTGGATATTGCGAAGATGCCGAAGGACAAATTCGACGATGCAATCGAACGGGCCATGCGCGGCAAGCGGGTGGATTTCCGCAACAATTTCTAAATTTGCCTTTCATGCTTCCGTATGAAATCACGGAAAGGATGAAACGAATATGATGAAGCATTACATTCTGATGGACCTGCAGTTGTTTGCAGATCCCAATGGCTATTATGCCGGCACCAGCACCATGTCCCAGACGTCGAACATCGGCAGCGAAACGACGATTGACGGCGGAGTAGAGGCAAACGCGCTGACCATTGAGATGAAAACGGTCTATGACCGCCATCTGATTGAGAAAATCGGCCCCAACCTGGTGCATGCCCAGTTCGGCGATCCCGCACCGATCGGCGGACGTCATGGCAATGAGATCGAATGGAGAGAATTCGGTAAGTTCGCGAAGGCGCTCACGCCGCTGACCGAAGGCGTGACGCCGGTGGCGAGCACGCTGACCGTTGCGCGCAAAACCAAAAAGGTGGAGCAGTTCGGCGATTATTCCATCATCACCGATATTCTCGACCTGTGCAGCATTGATCCGACGCTGGTGGAATACACCAGACGCCACGCGCAGAATGCCAGCCTGACGCTGGATACGATTGTGCGCAATGAGCTGGTCAGCGGCACGAACGTCATCTACGCAGCGCAGGTGAACGGCTCGACTGTGACGCCTGTAGAAGACCGCGACGAGCTGAGTGACAAGTGCTTGCTTACGGTTGACACTGTGTCGAAGGCGTCGACCTGGCTGCGCAAGCGCAATGCGCCGAAGATCGACGGCAGCTATGTCGCAATCGTGCACCCTTCTATCAGCTATGACCTGCAGCGCCAGAGCGAATTCATTGACGTGGCGAAATACGCGGACGCTACCCGAATTTTCAACGGTGAGATCGGTAAACTCTACGGCGTGCGCTTCGTCGAATCGACCGAAGCGAAGGTCTTCAAGGAATGCCCGCTGGCTGACAACAGCGGCACGGACGTCTACGAGCTGACCGTCAGCAGCGCGAGCTCCAAGACGGCAAGCGTTACAGGAGGCACGCTGACCGCGAATGCGCTGGCAGGGCGTAAGCTGCGCGTGATCAAGACGAAGGTGGCCGACAGTACCACGGCCGACGAGGTGCTGACTGTTGCGAGCAACACGACCGATTCTAT
>JAFZNN010000020.1 GCA_017550895.1 Clostridia bacterium | reverse complement strand
CGGAAAAAGGCCTGCGAAGCCCGTGCGGCCTTCGACGCGGAGGACAACAGCGCGGCCATCTGCGCCCTGTTCCGGCATACGGCCGCCTGGCTGGAGGCGACGGGCTGCGGCGCGGGCAATCGGCCTTATCGCGCGTGGCCGTCCGCCATGAATGGAAAAATGCCGGAAAGCTATATACAACGGTATGCCGCCTGTGCTAAACTGTTTGAGGAGGCCGCCTACAGCGATCACGCCATGGATGAGGCGCAGCGCGCCCAGGCGCGCGCTTTGCTGGAGGAGACGGAGCGGCTGCTGCTCGCGCGGGCCGGCTGGAAAGAGAAGCTGCGCCTGCGCTATGTGGAGTGTCTATGCGAATGAGAAAGAGCGTTCTGAGGCGGCTCCTGCCGCCGGTTCTTCTGGCGCTGGCGCTGTGCGGATGCCGGACGCGCGTCACGGGCGTTATGCCGGACGGCTCAGCGCTTCCCGCCGGTTCGGAGGAGCCGGCGAGCGCGCCGAAGGCCGAAAGCCCTACCGCGCGGCCCGACGCGGACAATGAAGGAGAGCCGGGCGGAGAAACCCGCGAGAATCCGGATGCCGGCCGCAAGGAATTCGACGAGAACGCGGCGGTGGAGATCGTCGCGGGAACGGAGCGTACGCTGCACGGCGCGGGCGAGGGAAGCGGCGCGCACGCCCAGGCGGATGAGGCGGCGTTTTCGACTGCCCGCCTGGCTGAAACCGCGGAGCAGACCGCCACGCGGATCGTGGCCGCGGGCGAAGCGGAACGTATGGGCGTGTCGGAAGACGCGCAGGAGGCTGATTCGGCGCAGACGTATTTTGCCGTGCTCCTGAAGGACAGGCTGGACGCGGTGTATGAATGCCAGCGCCTGACCGCGTACTGGGAGACCGCCGAGGATCATGTGACGGTTTTTAAAACCTCGCCGGAGCACCAGCTGATTCTGGACGCCGGGGTCTACGATGTCTCCGCGCGCCTGCTGGCTGAAAACCTGCTGGTGGACGACGGCTGGATCGCGCGAAAGAACCCCGGTTGGTGGTCAAGGTCGTGGACAGTTCGGTTCTGGGCGGCGGCGTCATGTCTGACGCGGCGGCGAAGCGGGTTTACGACGCCCTGCTCGCGCGGCCGGGCTGGGAGGCGCTGGACGCGGTGAAAAACGGGCGGGTGCTGCTGCTCTCCGGGGAGCTGCTGGACGCGCCGCACCTCCGGACGGCGGCCTGCCTGATAATCGCGAAGACCGCCATGCCCGCTCTGTTTGGCGACGTCGATCCGGACGCAGCGCTCTCGATGCTCGTCGAAGAGGCGACCGGCGCGCTGCCCGGCGGCATATACTATTATAATGGTCAGGGAGGAACGCCATGAAGATTCTTGTGATCGACGGCCAGGGCGGCCGGTTGGGCCGCAGGCTGGTCGAAAGCGTGCGCAAAACCTGCCCAGAGGCCACGATACTGGCCGTGGGCACGAACAGCATCGCGACGGAGAACATGATGAAGAGCGAATGCGCCGACCAGCTGGCGACGGGCGAGAACGCGGTGATCGTGGCCTGCCGCACGGCGGACATCATCGTGGGGCCCTTCGGCATCGCCACGGCGGACGCCATGATGGGCGAGATCTCCCCGGCGATGGCCAACGCCGTGGCCGCCAGCCGGGCGTACCGCGTGCTGATTCCGATGAACCTGTGCAACACCTATGTGGCGGGGGTGGTCAAAGGCTCCTCCGCCATACTGGACGACGCCATGGAGCACATTCGCCAGCTGGCGGGAAAGGACGCCCATGAATGAGCGGGAAAAGGCCGCCATGCGGACGAGAAAGCTCGCCTACGCGGCCATGTATCTGGCGATCGCCATGGCGCTGCCCTTTGTGACCGGTCAGATTCCGGAGATCGGCGCGATGCTCTGTCCCATGCATATACCCGCGCTGCTGTGCGGCTTCCTGTGCGGCTGGCCGTGGGGGCTGGCCGTGGGCTTCATCGCTCCGCTGCTGCGCGGCGCGCTGTTCGGCATGCCGGCCTTGTTTCCAACGGGGCTGGCGATGGCGTTTGAACTGGCCGTTTACGGCGGCGCGGCGGGCCTGTTATACCGCCTGCTGCCGAAGAGGAAATGGATCGCCTGGCTGGCGCTGGTGATCGCGATGATCGCGGGCCGCCTGGTGTGGGGACTGGCGCGCTGGCTGATCGCCGGGCTCGCGGGCACCGAATTCACCGCGGCCATTTTTCTGGCGGGCGCGATAACAAACGCCATTCCGGGCATCATATTGCAGCTCGTGCTGATACCGCCCCTGGTGATGGCGATGGAGAAGGCGGGGCTGGCGCTGAACCAATGAGACATATTGAACCCGGCGCGTCCGATGGATCATCAGGACGCGCCGGGCCGGTTTTTATGGGGGGATCAGAGCGACGCGATGAGCGCGTCGGCGTACTGCGCGCAGGTCGCGCCGTCGGCGTT
>JAFZNN010000240.1 GCA_017550895.1 Clostridia bacterium | reverse complement strand
GCCGAGATACTGCACGATCAGCGCCTCGAGCTGCTCGAGGATATAACTGAAATCCTCAAAGCGCAGCAACGCGTACTCCTGCCCGTCGAGCTGCACCGTGCCGCTGCCGTCCGGAGAGGTCGGCGCGGTCACGATCGCCGGCAGCGTTGCCTGCGTGAGGGTGGTTGCGGGGGTCTTCGTCGTTGCGGCGGGCGTTGTTGTTGCGGCGGGTTTGGTCGTTGTCGGCTTGGTCGTCGCAACTGGTTTGGTTGTGGCGGGTTGTGCGGTCGTCGCCGGCTCCGCTCCGAGAGATGACAGATTCAGTTTGAAAGCGGGACGTACGCCGCCGACAGCGTCGCTAGTAGCGTAGATTTCGTCGACGTAGCCGCCGTAGTCGACATAGCAGGAACAGTTAGAGTAGTAGCCGGGCGAGCGCAAACGCCAATAGGAGCATCCGTCGTAGCTGCTGCCGCTTGAATGATACACATACAAGCCCTGACACTTTGCATAGTCGCTGCCTTTTGCCTGACGGGCAGAATCATAGGTTGAATAGGATGTGCTGAATCCGTAACTGCTGTTCAGGACCTCATCATAAGACAGAAGAAAGATCTTGTCTTTTGTGCTTGCGCTGTCATAATCTTTATATCCCGTTTGGCCTGTAAGCGTACGATATCCATCGTTATTCAGCGTCGTTGTTTTGATCTTTGCCTGCTGGCTCTGACTGAACGCCGTGGCATAAAAATCTTCTGTCAACCACTTGCGGATGGAACTGTTGGCATAATCTGATGCATAATATGTCTTTGCAGAATCTCCCCAATATGCAGTATTACCGTGACTGTCTGTGCCGTATGAAACAAAATAATTGTTGTACGGCTGGCTATCAATGATCGTTTCACACATCACAAGCCCTGTGGATGCGTCAAGCACCCGCCACTTCAGCGGCTCATATTTAAACCAGTAGGTCGTTCCGGTCGTGTAGCCGTTATCATCCTGATATGTGCTTGACGACGTATGCTCTGTGAAATCTGGCCGGTAGGTGTCAAACTTCACGCCGCGATATTTTGCGTTGCCGATCTTGACGTCACAATACATCATATAATCCTTCGCCGTCATCTGCCCGTCATCCACATCGCCCGTGCCGCTGTAATAACCATAGGATTTCCAGCCGCCGGCCTTTGCGTTGAGCGTCGACCCCATGGAGGCTGTGACGTCGGTCTGCGGATAGCTGCCGAATTCAATAATGTCGCCGGTTTTGTAGCTCGCCGCGCGGGCCGTCAGCCCCGGCGCAGCCAGGCCGCAAAGCACCGCCGCGCACAAAAGCAGCGTCAAGGCCTGCCGCAGTTTCGTTTTCATGTTCATGCACCCTCCGTTCACCGCCCGAGCGGTTATTTCAATTGGAATTATAAATGATGGGAATAGTAAAAGCAAGCATCTTCCGCAAATCTTAAGGATCTTAAGCAAATCTTAATGCAATTTCAAGGCACAGGAAATCGTAGGGAACGACGTCCCGGCGTTCCGTCGCGGCGTCAGCCGCGCGTTCATTTGGATTAAAAAACAATCTCCCGGCAACACAGCCGCGTTTCGGATTTCGCGAATTATGCGCCTTTGGCGCATACGGAACGCCGGAACGGCGTTCCCTACGATGCGTCGCCGTAATGCGCTGTAAAACCTATGAAATGGCACGGCGCCATGTTTCGGGTTTCGCGCATTATGCGCCTTTGGCGCATGCGGAACGCCCAGAGGTCGTTCCCTACGGTGTATCGCCGGCGGGTGCCATACATTCTGCGGCGCAGCGCAGGTGAAACAGCGCCTGCAGCCACGCGGGCCAAGCCGCGCTCTGGGCTTCCAGCGCAGCCAGGCGGCGCTTGCCGACCCGGCGGTCAAGCAGCGCAAACATGCGCACAAGCGGATCCGCCGAACACAGGCTCTCGCCGATCGGCTGGTTCCGGTAAGCCGCGAGCGCGTCGCAGAATTCGCCGTCGGTGTATTCCGTGCGTTCCTGCGGCGGGATCCGGATCCTCAATTCCTGGAATTCCATCCAGTATTCCCTTCTCCCCCGCGGATGCGCCGCCGCCTCGGATTTCATCCCCTGGGCAATAAAATAAGAATTGACGGTTTCCCAGGAGAACTGCTTCACCGTGACGCCGTCGACGCATAGGGAAAACATGCAGAGTCCGTCCATATCCCGGAAGGAAACGCATTGCCAGCGCACGCGCCCGCGCAGGGAATCCGCAAGCATTTCCTGCTCCAGATACTTGCGCATGCCGCTCCAGGAGCCTTCGATCTTCGCCATGGCCGTCCCTTCCTTTACGGCTGCGTGGGCACGGGGTGCCCTTCGTTTGCCGTTTCGACGGTCAGGTAATTATTGCGCGCGGCGTAGGCCCATTTCATGCCGAAGATCCGACAGCAGTCCGGCAATGGCATAAAGAGCTGCCGCTCTTTGCCGCGATAGACCGGCGCGGAGAGCTGCACGGGGCCCTGATCCGTTTCGGCAACGTCGCTCCCCTCGGTGAAGACCGCGCGTTTGCCGTAGACCGCAAGGGTGACCTTGCCCTGCTCGCGCAGCACGTCGCCGCCGATGAAGGCGACCAGCGTGGCGAACGGCACGCGCCAGACGCCGTCGATCTCCTCCGGCAGGATCTCGCTCATACAAAGGCCGGGATCGACGCCTTTATAAAACATCCTTGTGCGGCCCGGGCCGAACACCGGCGCGATCCGGCGCGGCAGGATCTCATCCTTCTCTTTGTCGATGACGCATTCATCCACGATCCGCCCGTCGTTGAGGCGGGAGGTGAGCGTCAGCTTTTTGCCGTCCACCTCGACAAGCGCGTAGGCCGCGACCTTCTCCTCCTGCGGATAAAACGCGCAGTGCCAGATCTTGTCGCAGGTCTTGGTGCCGGGCGGGTTGAAGTTGCCGTTGCCGAGCTGATAGTGCACCGTTCCCTCGGAGGGGCGGTCATAAAGCTGCTCGTTGCGGATCGGATAGGTGCGCGAGAAATTGTGCTCATGGCCGGAAAACAGCACGTCGAGGCGCTCCATGCACGGGCGCATCATCGGGTAGCCGTCGTCGTTGGAAAGATTCGGCCCGGCGTAATACATCGGGAAATGATAGGCGCCGAAATTCCAGGTTTTGCTGTTGGCGTCAAGATCGCGCATCGCCCAGTCGTTGACAAGATCGGGCTCGTTGACGCCGAAGACGATGAAATGGCAGTTGCCGTAATCAAAGGCGTAATTCTCCGGCCGCCAGCCCGCCGGGCCGTTCAGAGGATAGGCATGGCCGAGGATCGTGTTGAAGAACGCCGCCGGCTCCGCGTAATAGCGGTTCCGCTCCTCCGGGAAATAGATCTCGAAGCCGCGGTTGTCGTGGTTGCCGCAGCACATCATATAGGGCAGGGATTCGACGACGCCCTCCATGCCCTCAAACATGGCGTTCCACTGGATCTCATGCTGCCCGTTGTTGGTGTTGTCGCCCGCGGTGAGAATGAAGCGCACGTCCGGATGCTGCCGCAGCACGTCCTTGAGGAAGGCGTTCAGCTTCGAATAATCCGGGTTGTAGTGATCGTCATCCTTCTGGTGATCGGAAATGGCGATGAATTTGAAGCGCGTCAGGTTTTCCGGCGCGGTCGTGAAGCGGAATTCCGCGCTGCGGTGCGCCGCCGAGCCGCAAGTATACCAATAGGCCGTGTCCGGCGCGAGGCCGGTCAGCTGCGCGGAGAAATAGTGCGAAACGCTCACGTCGCTCTGAAACACCGTCATCTCCGCCGGGACGGTCTTCACTTCCCCGTCGGCGGCGTGATAGGTGATAAAGCCGTCGTCCACCGCCGCGCTCGCGCGCCATGTGACGGTCATCGTCGTTTCCGGATCGCCGGAGATGCTGAGCATGATATGATCCGGCCGTTCCGTTGCAAAGCGGTAATTCGGCTGCCGTTCCATAAAAATCCTTCTTTCTCTTCCCGTTTTTCGCGGATTATTCCGCAAGCGTGATGCGCAGCAGCGCCGCCCCGTGGGCAGGCACGTTTGCCGTCAGTTTCCCGCGCGTGACGCAGTGCCGGCTGTGCTTCCACAGATCGTCCACGGCGTAATCGACGCCGCCCACGGCAATCTCCGTCACGTCAAACGCGATCTCCCGCGCCGTGTCGTCCGTATTGAACAGCGCGGCATATTTGCAGTCCGGGCCGTCCGCGACCCAGACGATCTCTCCCCTGCCGTCCTGCTCGCAGCGGCGGTGCTGCCGCGCGCGGGACGAGGTTTTCAGCATCTCGATCAGCTCCGCATTCTGCAGCAGCGAGAGGGTGAAGGCGTCGTTTTCGCGCAGCTCCGCGCCGATCATCAGCGGCGAGCGGAAGATGCACCAGAGCGTCATCATCGTGATCTGCTCCTCCTGCGTGAACCGCGTCGGGCGGCCGGACACGCCGTCGAAGCGGTCGCACATCTGCAGGCGGCCGAGCGGCAGCATATCGCAATCCGGCCACGCGCCGGGCTGCACATAGGGCTGCCAGCGGCTGCAGTAATCAAACATCTCATGCAGGCGGTCCCAGGCATCCCAGAAATCGCCGGTCATGCGCCAGAGATTCGCGTTGGCCGCCAGATGCGCGTGCTCCGCCACGGGCGCGGGCCCGGGTGAAAGGCTGAGCACGATCGGCCGGCCGCAGCGATCGATCGCCTTGCGGATCATCTCGATCTCGCGGCGGGCGGAATAGGGCTGATCTTTTAAAAATTCGGTATTTGCAATATCGTCGCATTTGACGTAATCCACGCCCCATGACGCATAGAGCGCGAACAGGGAATCATAATAGGCCTGCGCGCCGGGCGCGTCGGGATTGACGCCGTACATATCGGTATTCCACGGGCAGATCGAATACTGCGCCGCGATCTGCCGCGCCGTGACGCCGTCGCAGAGGATCGGCGTGTTCCGATGCACGGCCTGCCGCGGGATGCCGCGCATGATGTGGATGCCGAATTTCAGCCCCATGGCGTGGATCTTCTCCGCGATCGGCCCGAAGCCTTTGCCGCCGGCCGCCGAGGGAAAACGCTCCGGCGCGGGCAGCAGGCGGGAATACGCATCCATGCACAGCGGCGCGAAATTGTGATAGGCATAGCCATCCGCCGTCGGCTCCGACCATTGGATATCGCAGACTACATATTCCCAGCCGAACGCCTTCAGGTGCGTCGCCATGTATTCCGCGTTGGCAAGCAGGATCTCCTCCGTGACGGAATCGCCGTAGCAATCCCAGCTGTTCCAGCCCATCGGCGGGGTCGGGGCAAACTGTCTGTGCATGTTATTCCTCCTTCCGGTAGATCCGCAGCCCGAACGCCGCCTGCGTTTCAAACGCGGTGAATGCGTCCAGCTTTGCCTGATCCGTCCGGCTTGTTTTGTAGTAATAAGGCGTCATCTGAAACAGCGCGCGGATCTGCGCGGGATCCTCCAGCCGCAGCGTGCGGCGCAGCGCCGTTTCCTCCACCGTGCAAAAGCCCGGCAGCGCCGCCGGCGGCACGGTGTTGGCATAGGGATGCTCATAAATCGCGGCCTTGAGCGAGAGCAGATGCTCCTCGAGCGGGATCGCCCGCAGCAGCAGGCCGCCGGGCCGGAGCACGCGCAGGAATTCCGCGGGCGCGGCCGGGGCGAACACCTGCATGAGAACATCGCAGCTCGCATCCGCCAGCGGCAGCGCAAACGCGCTGGCCACGGCCAGCTGCGCGCCCGGCAGACGGCCGGCAGCATAGCGCAGGGCGTCTTTGGAAATATCCACGCCCAGCACACAGGCGGGTTTTCCGGCTGCGGAAAGCGCCTGCGCGGCGGCAGCCGTGTAATAGCCTTCGCCGCAGCCGACGTCCAGCAGCACAGCGTCCCGCGGCGCGGATTGCACCAGGCGCGCGCAGATCGCTTCGCATAAAAAGCCGTAGCCGCCGCCGTTGAGGAAGTCCCGGCGGGCGCGCACCATCAGCGCGTCGTCCCCGTGCCGCTTGTCGGCGGAACGCTGGGACTGCAGCAGATTGACATACCCGGATCTTGCGCGGTCGTAGCTGTGGCCGGCCGGGCAGACCAGCCGTTTCGGCTCCGCCGTGAGCGGGGCTTGGCAGACCGGGCAGCGAAAGCCCGTCATACCGGCTTGCGGCAGCGCTCGATCCGCTTGATCATCGCGCGGCCGATCCGCTCCATGAAGGTTTCGCAGGCAGGGATCAGATCGTTCGGGAAGCCGCGCAGGAAATTGTCGGCCTCAAAGGTGAACTGGCCCTGATAATCGATCTCGCCCAGCGCGCGCAGAATCCGGTCCCATTCCATATTCATCGTGAACGGGATCGTGTGGCTGTCATGGATGAAATCGTTGTCGTGCACATGCAGGCAGCCGATGCGGTCCCTGCCCATGGCGCGGATCATATCCGCCGCGTCCTCACCGACCAGGCCGCAGTGACCGAGATCCAGGCAGGCCGTGAAATACTTCGGATCCAGCGCGTCGATATAGGCGTTGAATTCCTGCGCGACGCTGCAGACGTTCGGCACAATGCGCCCGCCGCCCGGGCCTTCCTTCCAGCCCCACATGTTTTCCAGCGCGATCTTCACGCCGAACTTTTTCGCATACGGCTCCAGCATGCCGTAAAACTCCAGATTGCGCTCCATCTGGTATTTTTTGAACACCACGGGATGCACCACGCAGATCTTGGCGTCCAGCATGCCGGTGATCTCCAGCGCGCGCACAACGCGGGGGAACATCTTCTCGTTGTAGTCGTCGTCGCCGTCCCGGGCGCAGGGAAACGGCGCGTGCGCCTGCGCAAAGGATTTGCCGTAGCTTTCCGCGATCGCGCGCAGCGTGCGCACATGCTTTTTATAAGCGGGCGTATTGAGCAGGCTGTCGTCCTCCGACATGGCGAACATGGAATAATCCACGGCGTCAAAGCCGCAGTTGCACAGGATCCGCACGGCGTCGGCATCGCCGAACCGCGTGGACAGCACGTCGGTCTGATTGATCAGTTTCATCCGGATCTTTCTCCCCTTTGTCGCGTTATTTTATAGGAATCATTATAAAACAAATCGGCTGTATTTGCAACATTTCGCAAAAAAATGTTGCCGGAAAGGTTGACTTTTTTCAAGCGCAAAAATATAATATTATCTACAATATTCATTTTCTATGCAGAAATCATGCAGATCAACGCCGCCCGGGCTTCGCATGCAGCGCGAAGCGTGCGCGGTGAAAAGAAAGAAGGGCGCCGATATGGCAAAAGCGGAATACAGAAGCGCGATCCGGTCCAAAACGCTGATCAAAAAAGCGGTTGCGCAGCTCCTGCAGCAAAAGGAGCTTGCCAAAATCACGGTTTCGGATATCATCCGGGAGGCCGACATCAGCCGCGGCACCTTCTACGCGCATTATCCCGACGTCTACGGCGTGGTGGCGCAGATCGTGGAGGAGGAGCTGCAGAGCCTGGTCGCTTTCGTAGACGAGGTCGGCATGGAATTTGCGGAATCGCAGCCCGAGAAATTCATCGCGCAGGTCTGCGCCTATCTGGAGAATGACCGCGAATACTATAAGTTCCTTTCGCACACCAACATTCTGGATGATTTCATCAAGCGGCTGTTCTCCATTTATTACGAACCCCTGCTGACGGACATCCTCGAGCAGGAAAAATGCAAGGACGCGAACGAAGCGAATATCTACCTGCTCTATCTCACCAGCGGCGTGCGCAGCGTATTGCTCGGCTGGCTCAACCAGGACCTGCAGGGCACGCCGGAGGAGATCGGCAATATCCTCGGCAGCTTCATCCGGCTGACCAAACAGTATTACAAATAAGACAGATGCAAAGCCCATCGGCAACGCGTTCCGGCGCGCACCGATGGGCTTTTTTATGTATTCAGGTGAACAGGCCGAGCAGGCCGTAGGAAAAGGCGGTCATGATCAGGCCCGCGATCAGCACGCCGGCCGCGATGATCGGCAGCGACGTGCGCATGCGGATATCCAGCAGCGCCGCCACCAGCGCGCCGGTCCAGCCGCCGGTCCCGGGCAGCGGGATCGCCACAAGCAGCAGCAGCCCCCAGTTGCGCAGGCGCTGCACCTTTTCGCTCTTGCGGCGGGAATGCGCCTCGAGCCGCTCCACAAGCGGGCGGGTATGGTCGAAGCGCTTGAGAAACGCGAAGATCCTGCGGATGAACAGCAGAATGAAAGGAATGGGCAGCATGTTGCCGATGAAGCAAAGCACAAACGCCCTGAGCAGCGGCACACCCAGCAGCTTTGCGGCGATCATGCCGCCGCGCAGCTCGAGCACCGGCAGGAGCGAGATCAGAAACACGATCAGCTCCTTGGGCACCCCCGTCCCGAACCACTGCACCAACGAATTTGTGATGGATTCCGTCATGCAAGCGGCTCCTTTCAAATGATTTTTTGATCAACGAGATAATCGTGCGCGCTGCGCAGGATGTTGCGGTCGTTGATAAAGCGCAGCGTATCCATGGCGCGGTCAAAATTGAGCCAGATATAATCCTCGATCTCCTCGCGCTGGATCGTCGTCTGCGTATCCGCGGTTCTGGCCAGGAAAATCGTGACGGATTTTTCCACCTTCCCCTGGATCGTATATTCCGATTTGGAGGCGAACTGCGGCAGGATCTGGATGTGGATGCCGGTTTCCTCGAGCACCTCGCGCGCGGCGGTCTGCTCAAAGGTCTCGCCCTTTTCGACATGCCCCTTCGGGAAGCCCCAGTGCGTGCTGCGGCGGTTTTTGATCAGCAGATAACGGATTTCGCCGTTGATATTGCGAAACACCACCGCCCCGCAGGAGCGCTCATACAGGCATTCGAGCTTGTGCGGCCGATTGCCCTCCGCGAAGGCGATCGCATCCTCGATCTGATAAGAAATGAAGCGCATGCTTTTGGGCGCGACCACATAGACGGGCGGGCGGCCGTCGCCGCGGCGGATCACGGCGATCACCCGGCCGTTGAAGGTGCGCACCGGATGCGAAATGCCCATGATGTAAGCTGCGGGGGATGCGTGGTCGAAGCGCTTTTTGCCTTCGATGCTGCCGTAATTCAGCGAATAGACATAGCCGAATTCCCGGTTGACGGAGCGGATCGGATTGGTGACCCGCACGCGGACATAGTTGCCAAGCAAGAGAATCACACCTTTCGGACGGCGCAGCCCGAAATGCGCAGGGCGCATGGGTGAAGCGGAGGAAAGACCTCCGGCGCTGCAGCGGCGGACCCGGATCCCGCCCGCATCAGATCAGCAAGGACGGATCGGCGTGCTGTTTCGGCCCGTTCCCGCAGCAGAAGCAATGAAACACGGTATGGATACCGGGATCATGCGGCGGGATCGGACAAAACAAAACGTCGGGATGCGCGGGATCGGATCGCGGTCGCTCGAGGCGCTGCAGCCAGCTGCGTCGAGACTATACGAAAATAATTATACTCAATCTTCGCAAAGAACACAATAGTTTTTTCTGATTTTTCGCTTTTTTTCGGATTTGACGGCAGATCCCGCCCTGACGCGCGGCGATTTTATGAAAAACGCGCAAGCCGCGCCGCGCATTCGCGGCAAAATCGAAAAGAAAGGCTTGTATTCTTTTTTAAAATATGATAGAATAATTTATCTATAAAATTTCGATGCTGGAGGTAATTGCTGCGTGAAACGGATTCTGATTGCGGATGATGAAGCGCGCATCCGGCGCCTTGTGAGCGATTTCCTGAAAAATGCCGGGTTCGAAACCGTGGAGGCCGTGGACGGCCGGGAAGCCATCGAAAAGTTTTTTGCCGACGGCGCGATCGACCTGGTGATCTGTGATATCATGATGCCGGAAGCGGACGGCTGGGAGGTCTGCCGCCGCATCCGCGAGCGCAGCCGCGTCCCCTTCCTGATGCTGACGGCCCGTTCGCAGGAATTCGACGAGCTGATGTCCTTTGAATCCGGCGCGGACGATTTTGTCACCAAACCCTTCAGCCCCACCGTGCTGGTCAAGCGGGTGCAGGCGCTGCTCAAGCGGGCGGAAACCGCCGGCCTGCGCAACGAGGGCGAGGTCATCTCGCTCGACGGGCTGACGGTCGATCTGCCTGCCCACACCGTCACGCTGCAGGGCGCGCTTGTGGAGCTGACGAACAAGGAGCACAGCATCCTTGCCAAGCTCATCGCCAGCCCCGACCGCATCTTCACGCGCGACCAGCTGCTGGATGATATCTGGGGCATGGATTTCACGGGCGACGCGCGCACGGTGGATTCCCATGTGGCGCGCCTGCGCACCAAGCTCGGCGCCTGGGGCGACGCGCATCTGAAGACCGTCTACGGCGTCGGCTATAAGATCGAGGTGGAAGCGCGGTGAAGCGGCTGATCGAACGGCTCCATCTCAACCGGCTCCGCGCGAAGCTGTTTGCTGCGATCCTGGCCGTGCTCGTGCTGCTGCTGACGCTGATCAACCTGTTCAGCCAGCCGATCCTGTTTCGCGTTTTCGCCTACAACACCTACCGCACACTGACGGCGGCGGCGGACCGCATTGAATTCTATTCCCCCTCCTCCGTCACCTATTATTTCGATATCTACGCCGTCGCGCTCAACAACAACATCACCTTTGAAATCATCACGCCAGACGGCACGATCAGCTATACCACCGAAAACGGCGGCTCCGCGATGAGCGACGAGCATTTTCCTTCGTCGAATTCCCATCCGATCCACAACGACACCGTCGCCTCCGACAGCTACCGCAGGGCGCTGCACTACAACAATTTCGAGATCCGCAAGCGCATTGCGACCAACGCGGAATACTTCGTCTATACGCGGGAGACCGATCTGGGCGAAACGATCTATCTCTACGCCACCGTGGCGGACGTGGAATCGGTGGTCAACGTGGCGGGACGCGTGTTTTCGGCCATCAGCATCACGCTGATCGTCGCCATTTCCGTCGTGTTCTACCTGCTGGTTTCCAGATTCACCCGCCCGCTCATGGAGATGAACGACATCACGCGCGACATGGCGGCGCTGAATTTCGAGCGCAAATGCGGCGATTACGGCGAGGATGAAATCGGAGAGCTGGGCCAGAGCATCAACACGCTTTCCACCACGCTGGACGCCACGCTCCTGGATCTGAAGGATAAAAACCGGCAGCTCGAGCTGGATATCGAGCACCGGCATCAGCTGGACAACGCGCGCAAGGCCTTCATCAGCAATGTTTCCCACGAACTGAAAACGCCGATCGCCATCATTTCCGGCTATGCGGAAGGCGTCTGCGAGGGCATCAGCGACGACCCGGAGGTCATCCGGGAATACTGCCAGATCATCCATGACGAAAGCGTCAAGATGAATGCGCTGGTCGTGGAGCTGCTGGAGCTTTCAAAGCTGGAAAGCGGCGTGCAGCCGTTTACGCCGGCCGCCTTCGATCTCGGCGCGAAGGCGCAGGCGATGTTTGCGCATCTGGCGCTGCAATTCGAGCAGCAGGCCATCCGCGCGGTCAACGAAGTGCCCGCCGCCCTCCCCTGCTACGCGCAGGAGGATAAGATCGAGATCGTGCTGCGCAACTATCTGACCAACGCGGCCGCTCACTGCGCGGGCGAAAAGCGCATCGTGCTGCGCTGCGAAGACTGCGGCGACACCTGGAAGATCACCGTCTTCAACACCGGCGCGCAGATTGCCGCCGAGGACCTGCCGGAGATCTGGGACAGCTTTTACCGCGCCGACAAGGCGCACGGCCGCAGCGAAAACCGCTTCGGTCTGGGGCTTTCCATTGTCAAAAGCATTATGAACAACCATCACTGCGCGTTCGGCGTCAACAACGTTGCCGACGGCGTCGAATTCTATTTCCATGTTGCAAAAGGACCTGGGTACTATGAAGAAACATCCGATCACTGACCGCATCCGGCGCGCCGCCGCGCTGCTGCTGTGCGCTTCGCTGCTCCTGCTCTGCTGCGCCTGCGGGCGCAAGGCGGAGGAGTCCGGCGTGCGCACGATCCGCTCTGTCGCGAGCCGGAACACCATCACGGGCGAAACGACGCAGGCGGCGCTGCACTATACTTCCGCGTCGAAGGCGCTCGGCGAAAAGCTCGCGGCCTCCGGTCTGATCGAGCTGTACGCCGACAAGACGACCAACAGCTTCTCCGTGCTGGAAACCACGCAGAAAGCGGTCTGGAGCGCGCTGCCGACGGCGACTGACGCGCGCACGCCGAACTGCCCGGACGCAGCCGTTGCCACGCTGCGCGTGAGCGGCGGCACGGATCTCTATATTCTCAACACGCAGGATCATGCCGTCGCCTTCGGCCGTGCCGGCTATACGCTGCAGGAAAACGGCGCCGTTTTCACCTATGAAATCTTTCCGGATGAAAAAACAGCCGCCAAGGAGCAGCTGAGCAGCGCGGACATCGGTTTCCGGCTGCAGGTGACCGTCACGCTGCAGGACGGCAGCATGCTCGTGCACTGCACGCATGAAAACCTGTCGGGCAATCCGAACGCGCGGATCGAATCCATCACCCTGCTCAATTATTTCGGCGCTTACAACGACCGCAGCGAGTCGGATTATCTGCTCGTGCCCGACGGCAGCGGCGCCATCATCAAAACCGCGCACTTTGACGAATCCTTTGAGGCGCTGACCTTTGACGTTTACGGCAGCGATCCCGCAATGAACGGGGAAACCGCCGCCGCCGCGCTGATCCCCGCCTTCGGCATGAAGCACGGCAACAGCGCCGTCCTTTCCCTGATCACGCAGGGGGACTCCGCCGCCGCCATCCACGCGGTCAAGGCGCAGGCCACCGGCGATTACAACCGCGTGTTCTCCGACTTCACCGTGACGCCGACGGCCTATGACGGCAGCACGCTCTCCGTTTCCAACTCGGAGATGGCAAGCGAGATCGCGCTGTGCTACCGCTTCCTCTCGGGCAAAAACGCGACCTACGCGGGGCTGGCCTCCGCCTGCCGCGAGCAGCTGATCCGCAACGGCGTCCTGTCGACCAAAACGGTCGCGGTCGGCGATTATCTGCCCTTCTGCCTGACGCTGACCGGCGCGGTGCGCAAGCACTTCGGCCCGCTGGAATACACCACTGCGCTGACGACCTTCGAGCAGGCGAACGACATGCTCGTGCGCATGAAAAACAAGGGCATCAACAACATCAATCTGCGCTACACGGGCGCCTTCACCGGCGGCACGGAGCAGACGGACATCGCCAACGCGCGCCTGCTCACGCGTCTGGGCGGCAGCAGCGGTCTGGAAGCGCTCAACGATTATATCGCGAACCAGAAAATGTCGCTGTATCTCGACGTGGATCTGCTCTCCTCCGCCAAGGGCTTCTCCGGCAGCGGCGCCGCGGATCTCTACAGAAATCCGGCGGCCTATACGCCGGACAACACGCTGGCGGACTATCTCGGCGAGCCGCAGACGCAGCGCCGTCTGCGCGCCTTCGATCAGTTCTCCAAGCTGATCGTTTCCGTGCTTTCCGACACGCGCTATCTGGAATTCACCGGCTTCTGCCTCAACGACGTCGGCACGCTCCTGTATTCCGATTTCTCCGCAAACGGCCTGCTGCGGGACGCCGCCGCGGACCGCATCCGCTCCGCCATTCCCCCGCTTTCGACCGGACGCTCCACCATGGCGGTCGGCGGCAACTTCTACATGCTGAAAAATATCGACACGATCGTCGACCTGCCGATGAAGGCCACGGCCGCGCAGAGCGGCGCGTATGTGTCCGTCCCCTTTGTGCCGCTGGTGCTGCACGGCATCGTGGACTACGCGGGCGAGGCGATCAACACCAGCACCAATCTGGAGGAAACCCTGCTCAAGTATATCGAATACGGCGCCTGCCCGCATTTCCAGTGGAACTATGAGCCGCTGGTCAACAACACGCAGGACGACCCGTATTATTATGACAATACGATCAACTCGGCGGCGGACTTCTACGCCCGCTCCAACAAAGCGCTCAATGATCTGCGCGACGCGCGCATGACCGATCACTATGCCGTGGCCGACGGCGTCTACTGCACGGAATACGATACGGGCGCCATGATCTACGTCAACTATACCGACAGCGACTATGAAACGCTGGGCGTCGTTGTGGAAGCGAGAAACTTCCTGCGCGTCCATTGAAAGGAGACTGTTCCATGCCTTATATCAAAACCACCGTCAGCAAAGAGATCACGCCCGCCGCGCAGGAGGCGCTCAAAGCCAAGCTCGGGCAGGCGATCGCCCTGATCCCCGGCAAAACCGAGGCCTGGCTGATGCTCTCGTTTGAGGACAACGCCCGTATGTATTTCCGCGGCGAAAACGATGCGGATTACGCCTTCGTGCAGGTCGCGCTCTTCGGCGACACTTCGGACGCCGCCTATGACCGGCTGACCGTCGCGATCACGGAGATCGTGAATGAAACGCTGGCCATCGATCCTGCCAATATCTACATCACCTATCTGCCGTATGATCACTGGGGCTGGAACGGCAGCAACTTCTGAGGCTGTGCCCGCTGAAAACAAGCGGCAGTTTCTGCTGCCGGCGGCGGCAGCGGCGATCCTTGCCCTGCTGTTTCTGCTGCTGGCCTTTGATTCGCCGAAATACCGGGAGGTCTCCGCGACGCTCTCTCCGTCCGCGCAGACGATCGCGCAAGCGCCGGAACGCGCTGAGCCGGGCACGCGGATCGACATCAACACGGCGGATCTTTCGCAGCTGCAGCAGCTCAAGGGCGTCGGGGAGAAAAAGGCGCAGGCCATCCTGGATTACCGCGAAAAGAACGGGCGGTTCCGCAGCCTGGACGAACTGACGCTCATCAGCGGCATCAGCGCGTCCATCGTCGAAAACAACCGGGAGCTGCTCACGCTCTCATAATGCCAACATCCTTTATCCCATTCGGAGGTAAACAATATGAAACGAACGGAAATCAAACAATTCTATGCGGCCGCGGCGGACTACGCCGATCAGACCGTCACCGTTGCCGGCTGGATCCGCACGCTGCGCGATTCCAAGGTCATCGGCTTCATCGAGCTCAACGACGGCAGCTGCTTCAAGAGTGTGCAGATCGTCTTTGAGGAAGCGAAGGTCGCAAACTTCAAGGACGTCACCAGGCTGAATGTCGGCGCTGCCGTGCAGGTCACCGGCACGCTCCTGCTGACCCCGCAGGCCGGCCAGCCGTTTGAAATCAACGCGGACGCCATTGAGATCCTGGCGGTCTCCTCGCCGGACTATCCGCTGCAGAAAAAGCGGCATTCGCTGGAATATCTGCGCACGATCGCCCACCTGCGTCCGCGCACGAACACCTTCAGCGCCGTGTTCCGCATCCGCTCGGAGGCGGCCTACGCGATCCATAAATTCTTTATCGACCAGGGCTTCGTCTACGCGCACACGCCGCTGATTTCCTGCAGCGACTGCGAGGGCGCCGGCGAAATGTTCCGCGTGACAACGCTCGATCTTGACAACGTGCCCAAAACCGAGGACGGCGCCGTGGATTACAAGGAGGACTTCTTCACAAAGCCCGCCTATCTGACGGTGTCCGGCCAGCTGCAGGCGGAGACGATGGCCCTCGCCTTCGGCAAGGTCTACACCTTCGGTCCCACCTTCCGCGCGGAGAAATCCTATACCCAGCGCCACGCGGCGGAATTCTGGATGATCGAGCCGGAAATGGCCTTCGCGGAGCTGAGCGACGATATGGACGTGGCGGAGGCGATGATCAAATATGTCATCCGCTATGTCCTCGAGCACTGCCCGCAGGAGCTGGAATTCCTGAATAAATTTGTCGACAAAGGGCTGATCGAGCGTCTGACCGCCGTGGCGAACGCCGACTTCGGCCGCGTGAGCTATACCGACGCGGTGGCGCTGCTCGAGCAGCACAACGATCAGTTTGAATACAAGGTCCACTGGGGCACTGATCTGCAGACGGAGCACGAGCGCTTCCTAACCGAGCAGATTTTCAAAAAGCCCGTCTTCGTCACGGATTACCCGAAGGAGATCAAGGCCTTCTATATGCGCCTGAACGACGACGGCAAGACCGTCGCGGCCTGCGACTGTCTTGTTATGGGCATCGGCGAAATCATCGGCGGCAGCCAGCGCGAGGAACGCCTGGAGCTGCTGGAGGCGCGCATCAACGAGCTGGGCCTCGACCCGAAGGATTACGACTGGTACCTCGATCTGCGGCGGTACGGCGGCGTCAAGCACAG
>JAFZNN010000239.1 GCA_017550895.1 Clostridia bacterium | reverse complement strand
GAAATAATAGGTGCAGTTCACCATTCGGCATGGGACGGCCGAAGCCGCGGTACCACCCAAATTGCTGCAATTATACTTTCTCTATGAAAAAATTAGGTGCAGTTCACCATTCGGCATGGGACGACCGAAGCCGCGGTACCACCCAAATTGCCGCAATTATATTTACTCTTTGAAAAAAATAGGTGCAGTTCACCATTCGGCATGGGACGGCCGAAGCCGCGGTACCACCCACATTGCGCAAACTGCACCACTCATCTCCCTTTAACGCAGAGGCACGCCGCCGCTCGCCGCGGCGGAACCGGGGATTCCCCGGGAAGGGGGCCGTTTCGCGCCGGCACACCGAACGGCTCTTGCAGCCTGGAAGCCGTCTCTCTGCCGGGTTCGGCGCGAAATCATCCTTCAGAAATCGCTGTATTCAATTGCGAAGCGCTCAGCCGACGTCTTCGGCTTCCTGCTCCTGTGTCGTCGTGTCGGTATCCGTCACCTTTTCGAGCTTGCTCATTGCAACATACGCGGTCTGGCCGTCATACTCGAACTTCGCCCAGTCGTTGCCGTTGTCCGCGGTTTCAAAGCCGAGCACCTCGATCTCATCGCCGTAATCCAGCTCGCCGAGCCATTCATTCTCAACGCCTGCGCCGTCGCGGATATTCGCGCCGTTATAGTCGCTGACCTGATACTTCTCACCCTTTGTGCCGCCGTTGCCGCTCGGGGTGGAAACGTCCGCGTTGTTGTCCTGAATATCCATGTTCACGCCGGAGAAGGTGTTCTGCGCGTTGCCGACCAGAATCACACCCCAGGTGCCGGCCTTGCAGGCGATGAACACGCCGTCCTTGCCGGGCAGGATGTTGCTGTATTCAAAATTGACAACCGTGTTGTTCTTCAGGTCGATGATGCCCATCATGCCGCCCTTCTTGACAGCGATCAGACCGCCGGTCACCGGACGGCAGAAATCGCAGCAGGAGGATTCATAGCTGGCGGACATTTCGTTGACCTGCTCATATTCGTAAGGAATGACCTTCTTGCCTTTTTCGTTGACATAGCCCCATTTGCCGTCTTTTCTGGCGGCGGCGTAGCCCTCGAAATAGCGGTCGCGCTCATCGTAGGAAGCGGTTTCCAGCTTGTCGCCGTCCACGGTATGCGCGGCGTGCGGCGAATTGGCGATTTTCACGTTGCCGTTGGATTCCACGGTGAAATCATACTTGTCGCCGCCCATGACGACCAGGCTGTGATAGCTGGGCGTCGAGCGGGAAGCGTCATATTCTCTGCCGTAGCCGCAGCGCACGAAATCCTCGTAGCGCGGCTGGATCACAACTTTGTCCTGATAATCCATCAGACCCCACTGGCCCGAGGAAGCGGACTTGAACTTGCAGTAATTCTCATCGAGATACTGGATTTCCGTGCAATCGGAGAAGCCGCCCGGTTTCCAGGTGAAGGTGCTGTCAAGCACGGCGGTCTTGCCGGCCTGCGTCGTGACCTCGGTGCCGGTCTTGCCGGTATTCTCCTTATGCTTTTTCACGGCCTTGCCGATGCCGGCGCACAGCAGGATCAGCAGCAGAAGCGCGACTGCCGCCAGGGCGATGGTCTTGAGATTCACACCCTTGGGCAGCTTGATACCGCCGCCGCGCTTGCCCGACGGCGCGGGCTCGTCCGCTTCATCGGGAAGATCAAGCTTGAACGGCGCTTCGTCCGGCTCGGGAACGCTGAACCCGGAAGGCTCGTCCGACACGGCGGGCATCTCGGGCATTGCGGGCATTTCCGGCTGCGGGGCGGGCGTCTGCACCGCAGCGTTCGCCAGAACGGGAGCGTCGACCGGCGCGCCGGATTCCAGAGATTCATGGATGCGCTGTTTGAAATACTGAGCGCTGTCGGGATCCGAGGCGGTCGGCGGGACGGCGTTGGCAGCCTTCGCCATCTGATACTTCTCAAACGCTTCCTTCGCGTAGATGAAGATATCGCGCACGTCGGAGGTCACGACCGTCATGCCGGCGCAAAGGCGCTGGAACAGCTGGGTCAGCACAGGCAGGCCGCCCGCAGGCTCCACGGCGGAGGTCGGCGCGCCGGTCGCTTCCACCACCTGCGCGCAGGCAGCGGAGAGCAGCGCGTTCGCCGTCGAATCGGAAACGCCGAGGAATCTGCTCAGCGCCTGCACGGGCATGCCGTTATTGTAATGCAGCACAAGCGCGGTGCGCAGCTCCGGCTTCAGCGCGGCGACCGCCTGCAGAACAGCGTCGCCCATCGCGGGATCCTCCAGCACGGAAGCATCCAGAAACTCCGCCGTCACGGGCATCGCGGCGCCGTCGGCCTCGTTGAAGACAAAGTTTTTGCTGTCTTTATAAGCGCCGGCCACGTTCTGCTTCATCCAGATCTCGAAGGCCTCGGGCCGTTTCAGGCGATCCAGGTTGCAGAAGGCTTTGGCATACGCCTGCTTGACGATTTCAGCCGGCGCATCATCGGCGTCGCACAGGCGGGTCGCAAGGAAATATGCGCCCTTCAGGGTCTTGGCATAGAGCTTGCCCATTGCATCGGTATCCCCTGCTGCTGCGGCGGTGACATAAGGAACAAGATTTTCACTCAAGACAAGATTCACTCCCATCAACAGATTATAGAACAGATTTCGACCATTCGACAGTATTATTACCTATTCTATCCCACATTTAGCGATTTGTCAAGAGTGAATTCTCAATATATTGTTACTGAATTGTTTCAAACCTATGAAAAATGACCGTTACGGCAGGCGGATCTCCCGTTTGATTTTTTCGATGATCCGTTTTTCCAGCCGTGAAATATAACTCTGGGAAATGCCGAGCGCATCCGCCACTTCCTTCTGCGTATACTCCCGTCCCCCGCCGATGCCGAAACGCATGGTCATGATCCGCTGCTCGCGCGCGTCCAGCGACGCCACGGCGCGGTAAAGACGCCTGCGCTCGTCGTCGCTCTCCAGATCCCGGTAGATCTCATCCGCGTCGCTGCCGAGGATATCCGAAAGCAGCAGCTCGTTGCCGTCCCAGTCGACGTTCAGCGGCTCAAAATAAGAAACCTCCGCCTTGAGCGCGTTCGTTTTGCGCAGATACATCAGGATTTCATTGTCGATGCAGCGCGAGGCGTAGGTCGCGAGCTTGATGTTCCGCGCGCGGCAGAACGTATTGACCGCCTTGATCAGCCCGAGCGTGCCGATGGAGATCAGATCCTCGATCGGAATGCCGGTGTTTTCAAATTTCTTTGCGATGTAAACGACCAGCCGCAGATTATGCACGATCAGCTTCTCCCGCGCCGCGGCGTCTCCCTGCTCCAGCTTTTCAAGGCAGGCCTGCTCCTCCTCCTTCGGCAGCGGCGGGGGCAAGGTATCCGGGCCGTTGATGTAATCAATCTCTGCGGCAAACAGCTGCGCGCGGATCTTCGCAAGCAGCAGCATCCAGAGATTGCGCGTCTTTTTTGACATGCTTCCCAACTCCTTTTCTGCGCGTGACATGCATACCTTCCTCAAGAAAGGCCGGGCCGAACAGCGCGGCATAGCCGCCGGCAATCAGCCGACGGTCCGTCACCGCCACCGTCGGCCGCTCAACGGTAATGATTCTGTCTCCGACGTCCAGCGTGACGGCGTCCGCCGTGAACGCCTGCAGCAGGCCGCTGCCGCCGACGGAGGAAAACGGCACGCAGCGAAAGCCGCGCATCTCCGTGAGCGCGCCGCTTGCAGGCAGCAGCGGCTGAATGAACGCGCGCTCGGCAAGCAGCACAGGCTTCGCGCTGAAGCCGTCCCGCAGCGAGCTGCCGGTATCCAGCAGCGCCTTGCCGTTCACGGTCCGGTCGCCGAGCCGGATCGACACCGCATAAACCGTGCGCGGCGGCCGTCCGCTGCGCAGAAACCGTCCGAGCAGCGTCAGCAGCGCATAGCAGCCGACGGACAGCAGCGTCAGCGTCAGCAGGTCGAGCTCGACGTAAGTCACGCCGTTGCGCTGAATCAGTCCGTGCGGTGAAAACAGCACGCGGACCGCCAGCATGGCGCCGGCGAAAAAGCCGTTTGCCAGCAGGAACGCAGCGCAGCGTTTCAGATAGAGCCGCCGCTCGCTGTAGCCGAACGCCGCGAACACCATGACCGCCGCAAACGCAAGCTCCATGGGCACGAGCAGCCATGCCGGCAGACGGTCCAGAAAAATCACAAGCGCATACACGCCGCCGAGCGCCGCAGCGCCGAGCTGACGCAGCGCGCGCCCCCCGCCGCCGGTCAGCGCAGCAGCCGCACGAAGCAGAAAGTAATTGACGATCAGATTCACGATCACAAGCACATCAGCATAAATCACGGTGTGCAAAGAACCGTCTCCCTCCTGCCGCTGCTTCTTTTCGTTCCCATTATAATCGTTGCGCGCAGGATTTTTTGTCGCAAGCAGGCCGGGAAATGAAACTTTTCTATTGAATAAACGGAGGAAATAGTATATAATGATTGTATCTATATTGAAATGAGGCGATTCTGTATGCGCATTTTGTTTCAGGGCGACTCCATCACGGACGCCGGCCGCGACCGCAGCGATCCGCATGAGCTCGGGCAGGGGTATCCGCTGTATACTGCGGGCTTCCTGTGCAAGGATTTCCCGACAACGGCCTTTGAATTCCTGAATCTCGGCATCAGCGGCGATCAGACAAAGCAGCTGGTCGAGCGTCTGCAGGCGGATTTCATCGACGTTGATCCGGACATCGTTTCGATCCACATCGGCATCAACGACACCTGGCACCGCGCCGAAACGCGCGACTGGCTGCCGGGCGACGTGTTTGAAGCGCAGTACCGCACGGTGCTGGAAGCCATCAAGGCAAACACGCACGCGAAGATCCTGATCATCGAGCAGTTCCTCCTTCCCGTGGAGGACAAGGCCTTCTTCCGCGAGGATCTCAACGGCAAAATCGATATCACCCGCAAGCTCGCGCGCGCATACGCCGACGCCTATCTGCCGCTGGACGGCCTGCTGGCAAAGGCCTGCGTCGGGCAGAGCCCCTATCATTGGTCGGCGGACGGCGTTCATCCGAATGACAACGGCTCCGCTTTTATCGGCCGCCTGTGCGCCGATGCGTTCGCAGAGCTGCTTTAAGGAACAGAAGCTATGAAAAAGACATTGAAAAGCATTCTCAACTATATTTTCATTGACGGCCTGAGCGGCATGGCGCTGGGTTTGTTTTCCACGCTGATCATCGGCACGATCCTCGATCAGATCGCATCCTTCCTGCCCGGCACGCCCGGCGTCTGGCTGCATGCGGCGGCCATGGTCGCCAAATCGATCACGGGCGCGGGCATCGGCGTGGGCATGGCGTTCAAATTCAAATCCGCCCCGCTGGTCGGCGCCTCCGCCGCGGTGGCCGGTATGGTCGGCGCCTTCGCGGCAAAGCTCCTCTCCGGCGCTGTGATCGACGGATCCGCGCTGACCTACGGCGGACCGGGCGACCCGCTCGGCGCGTTTCTCGCCGCCCTGAGCGCAACCGCCATCGGCAAGCTCGTCAGCGGAAAAACCAAGCTGGATATTCTGGTCACGCCCGCCGTCTGCGTCTGCGTCGGCAGCGCCGTCGGTCTGCTGGCCGGCCCCCCTGCCTCCCGCTTTTCCACCTGGATGGGCGAGATCATCCGCTGGGGCACGGAGCGTCAGCCGATCCTGATGGGCATCATCGTGGCGGTCGTCATGGGCATCTGCCTGACGCTGCCGATCAGCTCTGCGGCACTGGGCATCATTCTCGATCTTTCCGGCATTGCCGGCGGCGCGGCAGTCGTCGGCTGCAGCGCGCAGATGATCGGCTTTGCCGTTGCGAGCTACCGTGAAAACAAGCTCGGCGGTCTGCTCGCGCAGGGCGTGGGCACCTCAATGCTGCAGATGCCGAATATCGTGCGCCGGCCGCAGATCTGGCTGCCGCCGATCCTTGCGAGCGCCATCCTCGGCCCCGTTTCGACGCGTGTGCTCGGCATGACCTGCTATGCCTCCGGCGCCGGCATGGGCACCTCGGGACTGGTCGGCCAGTTCATGACCTACGCCTCCATGACGGACGCGGGCGCCGACCCGAAAAAAGTCCTGCTTGAAATCCTGCTGCTTCATGTGATCGCCCCCGCCGCGCTCACGCTCCTCTTCTCGGAGCTGATGCGCAAGCTCGGCTGGATCAAGGAAGGCGATATGAAGCTCGGGGATCTGCAATGATTCCATACAAAGAATAAAAAAGGAGATCGGAACAATGAAAAAACGCTGGATCGCCGCTGTGCTGGCGATTGCCGTTTTCTGCACGGCGTTCGCCCTGCCCGCCTTCGGCGCAACGGATGAAACCTCGCCGTTCGAGCGAAAGCTCTATCCCGCGCTGGACAAGCTGATCTACGGACTGGTGGACGGCATCGCCGCCATGATCGTCACCCCGCGCAGCTGGGTGGACGCTTCGGAGTACAGCAACGACGCCTTCCTGCCCGGGCTGGACGCGGAGGACTTCCTCGACGCGCCCGCTGAGAACGCGCAGTGGTCGCTCGGCTATGCCAACGCCTCCATTCAGACCGGCAAGGAGCTGACCGAGGAGCATTATGTCGGCGGCAGCCTGAAGGTGACGAAAAAGCTCGCCACCGAAGTGCGCGACGATCAGAAGGTGCGCACCGTCGCCATCTCGGACGGGCGCGGCATTTCCGTCTTTGCCTGCGTCGACAGCTTCGGCATGCCCGGCACGGCGGTGGATGAAATCCGCGCGCGCTTTGAGAAAATCGCTGCGGAAAAAGGCTATGACATCACCGCCGTCAACGTCTCCGCGCTGCACCAGCATTCGTGCGTGGACACCTTCGGCATGAACGGCGATATCCTCAACGCGCTGTTTACCGCGTCCTTCAAAAATCTGCTCGGTCAGCCGATGTACGGCGGGCAGAATCCGGAATTCATGGAGCATCTGTATACCGTCGCCGTGCAGTCCATGGTGGACGCGATCGAGGATATGCAGCCCGGCAAGCTCTATTACGGCGCCGTGAACGCGCGGGAATATATGCGCGACAAGCGCGACCCGCAGGTCGTCGACCCGAATCTGAACCGGCTGCGCTTTGTGCCGGATGACGCCGACGCGCGCGAAACCTGGATCGTCAACGCCGGCATCCATTGCGTGGGCATGGGCGCGGGCGGCACGGTCGTGACCGGCGACTACCCCTATTTCATGGAAGAGTATCTGAACAACAACGCGAACGCCAATCTGTTCTATATCCTCGGCGCGCAGCTCGCGATCACCAGCACGAGCGACGCGATCACGGAAACGGACGAGGCGCTCGCGGCGGAATATGACGAAAGCTACGCGCGGCTCGCCGTCTTCGGCCGGACGCTTGCGCGCCTGCTCTGCTCGATCACGGACGAATCCGAGGTCGCGCCGATCCTGAATATCCGCTTTGCGCAGGCCCGCGTGGATGTGGAAAACAGCATCCTGAAGCTGGCCGGCAAGGGCGGCCTGCTGAAAAACCGCGTGATTCGATCCGGCTTAGGCAAGTATCAGGTGGCGACGGAGCTCGGCTACGCGGAATTCGGCACAGATCTCGCGATCGCGCTGATTCCGGGTGAGCTCGCGCCGGAGATTGCCTTCGGCGGCGCGGACACGGCGGCGGAAAGCTGGACGGGCACGGAATGGGCCTATGCGCCGATGACCGAGCGCGTCGGCGGCAGGAAGCTGCTGGTCTTCGGCCTGACAAACGATCAGGTCGGCTATCTGCTGCCCGACAACGAGTGGCATTCCTTCCTGACGGAAAATGAAGAAATCGTATCCTGCGGCAAGCAGGCCGGCGCAACGATCACCGCCGCCTTCTTCCGCCTGCTGGAGGAAATCAACTGATCAACGGACGGTGAACCTATGGGCAGAATCAAAAACGCCTTCAAAGAAACGGATTTTCTGTTATATCTTCTCTGCATCCTGACCTCCGCCTTCGGCGCGCTGATGGTTTACAGCGCAACGCGCAACGACGCCATCGCCGCCGGAGACCCGCTGGGCCGGGAATGCCTGATTATGATCCTCGCGGCCGGCGTCGGCATCGTGGCCTGCCTCGTAATCTCCTTCTTTGATTATTCCGCCGTTGTCCGGATGTGGCCGATCATCGGCGGCGTGTGCCTGCTGCTGCTCGGGCTGCTCTTCATTTTCGGCGAAGGGCCCTCCGACCGGCCGAACGCGCGCTGCTGGCTGCCGATCATCAAATCCAGCGCGATCACCGTGTATTTCCAGCCGTCGGAGCTTGCGAAGATCGGCTTTCTCGTCACTTTCACGGCGCACATCAACGCCGTAAAAAACGACATCAACCGCGTGCGCAACATCCTGCTGCTCACGCTCCATGTGCTCGTGCCCATGGGCATCATCATTCTGACCGACGACCTCGGCTCCGCGCTGATCTTCGGCTTCATGTTCATCGGCATGATGTTTGTCTCTGGCGTCAAGCTCCGGTATTTCGCCATCGCCATCGGCTCCATTCTGGCGCTCGCGCCCCTGCTGTGGGTCAAATTCCTCTCCAATTTCCACCGGCAGCGCATCCTGGCGATCTATTATCCCTCCGCGCTGAACGAAACCGATTATAAAAACATTATATATCAGCAGCAGCGCGCGCTCAACGCCATCGGCTCCGGCCGGCTGTTCGGCGACGGCCTGTTTCAGGGCACCTATACGCAGTCCGCGACGGGCGTGCCGGTCAACGAGAGCGACATGGTGTTCTCCGTTGTCGGCGAGGAACTTGGCTTTGTCGGCTGCTTCCTGCTGCTGGCCGTGCTGGCGCTGATCCTGCTGCGCATCATCTCCAATGGCAAGAAAGCCCGGAATCTGACCGGCAGTCTGCTCTGCTACGGCACGGCGTTTATGATCGGCTCGCAAATCATCATCAACATCGGCATGTGCCTGATGCTGCTGCCGAGCGTCGGCATTACGCTGCCCTTCATCAGCGCCGGCGGGTCGTCAAACCTTTGCGTTTATCTGGCCATCGGCCTGGTGATGAGCGTCTACCGCTTCAACTGCGACCGTGAGCCGACCAACTTCCGCCTCACGCACATGAGCACCCCGTTTGCGGAAACTTAAAAGCTGATATGAAGAAACCGCCGGAGGCGTCTGGATGACAGCCCTCCGGCGGATTTTTTTATAATATTGAATTATAAACTGATCAGCAGCAGGCCGCCTGCGCACG
>JAFZNN010000238.1 GCA_017550895.1 Clostridia bacterium | reverse complement strand
GCAAGGGCCTGGCGGCATCTCCGGGCGCAGCCTGCGGCCGTGTGGTCTTTAATGCAGACGACGCCAAATCCTGGAATGCCAACGGCGAAAAGGTCGTTCTCGTCCGTCTCGAGACGTCTCCGGAAGACATCGAAGGCATGGCGGCTGCGGAAGGCGTCCTCACCGTCCGCGGCGGCATGACCTCTCACGCGGCCGTTGTGGCGCGCGGCATGGGCACCTGCTGCGTTTCCGGCTGCGGCGATATCAAGATGGACGAAGAGAACAAGCAGTTCGAGCTCGGCGGCAAGATCTTCCGCGAGGGCGACTATATCTCCATCGACGGCTCCACCGGCAACATCTATGACGGCATCATCCCGACCGTCGACGCCGAGATCGCGGGCGAATTCGGCCGCATCATGGCATGGGCGGATAAATACAGAACCCTCAAGGTCCGCACGAACGCCGACACCCCCGCGGACGCCAAGAAGGCCCGCGAGCTGGGCGCGGAAGGCATCGGCCTTTGCCGCACCGAGCACATGTTCTTCGAGGCCGACAGAATCGCCGCGTTCCGCGAGATGATCTGCGCCGATACCGTTGAAGAGCGTGAAGCTGCGCTTGAGAAGATCCTGCCGTATCAGCAGGGCGACTTTGAGGAGCTCTATGAGGCGCTGGAAGGCTGCCCCGTCACAATCCGTTTCCTGGATCCCCCGCTCCACGAGTTCGTTCCCACCGAGGAAGAGGACATTCAGAAGCTCGCCGACGCGCAGGGCAAGAGCGTTGCCGATATCAAGGCGCTCATCTCCTCGCTCCATGAGTTCAACCCGATGATGGGTCACAGAGGCTGCCGCCTGACCGTCACCTATCCGGAAATCGCCAAGATGCAGACCAAGGCCGTCATCCGCGCTGCGATCAACGTCAAGAAGGCGCATCCGGACTGGACGATCGTCCCCGAGATCATGATCCCGCTGGTCGGTGAAGTCAAAGAGCTGAAGTTCGTCAAGAATTTCGTCGTTGCGACTGCCGACGCCGAGATTGCTGCTGCCGGCATCGACCTCAAGTATGAGGTTGGCACCATGATCGAGATCCCGCGCGCGGCCCTGACCGCCGATGAGATCGCCACCGAGGCGGAGTTCTTCTGCTTCGGCACCAACGACCTGACTCAGATGACCTTCGGCTTCAGCCGTGACGACGCCGGCAAGTTCCTCGGCGCCTACTACGACACGAAGATCTTCGAGAACGATCCGTTTGCCAAGCTCGATCAGAAGGGCGTCGGCAAGCTGATGAAGATGGCCGTTGAGCTGGGCAAAGCGGTTCGTCCCGAGATGCATTGCGGCATCTGCGGCGAGCACGGCGGCGACCCCGTTTCCGTCGAGTTCTGCCACGAGATCGGCCTGGACTATGTGTCCTGCTCGCCGTTCCGCGTGCCCATCGCCCGCCTCGCCGCCGCCCAGGCTGCGATCAAGGGCTGATTCCTTCGCGCATAAGCATTCCGCGCCCCGGTCTCATCGAGATCGGGGCGCTTTTCTGCGCGATCGGCAAAGCGAAAATGCCTGGTTGCCCGATTTGGGCTGGAAGAAAAAAGGATTGCATCAACGCTTCAAATATGATATAGTATCAATGAAAAAACGAGTGAAACGGAGGCAAAAACAAACTATGGCAATGATAAACTGCCCGGAGTGCGGCAAGGAAATCTCTGATAAGGCAAAAACTTGTATTCATTGTGGATGCCCGATTAATGAAGAAAGATACGACATCCAATCAAATTCGCCAAACACGGTAGTAATGGCTGAAGATAAAAAATCAACTGGAAAGAAAAAACTTTTGATATCAACTATTTTAAGTCTTGCAGGTTCCATACTTATTTGTTCAGCACTTATTATGGCTTTTAGTAATGCAACTGAGAATTCTCTTGATCCGGATAGTTACTTTAATGGTCCTATTGGCATGTGTGCTGTTTTGGCCGTGTTTATTCTTCCTTTTGTTTTTACGCTATTGTTGTACTTGTTAAAGCCTACAACCAAAAAAGTTATGTGTGCGATTTCTGTTGTTTCGTGCGTTGTAGGAGTAATCATGCTTATTCGTTTCAACACCTTGAATTCGGCCGCGCTATGCTTTGCGCCTGTCTTTTATTCGCCTTTGGTATTGTTCATTGTGGCAGCACTGCTTAATATAATTGGCACAAAAGAGTATTTCAGTAATGATGAATAATAAAGATATTCATTCTGCGTTAATAATATCAAGAATCATTGTCTATGTGACAATCATATCAAACTATTTTTTTTCCAGGTTTTTCTTTTATCAGGACACTCTTTGCAATCATGGCTACACTTGCCCGTTCTGCGGATTGAGAACCGCAATGTATTACATAGAGCACGGACGATTTCTCGATGCCTTCAACAGCAACAAACTATGCGTCCTTGTCGTTATGTTTTTCACCGTTGCATTGATAGATATGATGATGATTCTTATTTCATATTTGAAGAAGAAAAAGCGTAGAAAAAGCATTGCCGCGCAGGCTGCGTTCAATGGCTGATCCGCGCGCTGGACGCCGCCATGAAAGGAGAAATCGTGATGGACGCTTTTGACAACAGCCGGTTTGAACAATACAAAGACGAGGTGCGGAAACGCTGGGGCGACACCGCGGCATACGCAGAATATGCGGCGAAGGCCGAAAACGGATCCGCCGCACCCGACGCCGCCGCGGGGATGGAGCGCCTGATGGACGCGTTTGCGGCCTGCATGCAGGGCGGCGCGGCACCGGATTCCGCCGAAGCGCAGGCGCTGGTCCGTGACCTGCAGGCCTATATCACCGCGCATTTCTACACCTGTACGGATGAGATTCTCGCCGGCCTCGGTCAGATGTACACCGCCGACGAACGCTTCCGGCGCAATCTGGATCAACGCGCCCCCGGCACGGCGGCATTCATCAGCGCAGCAATCAAAAGCACGAAAGCGGCAGACCGGTAACCGCGCCGCCGCTTGGCAGAGAAGACCGGCTTGCGGTCTGCCGGCAGGCGTGTTATCATTGAAACAGGAAACAACTGCCCGGCTGCACCGCTTTTTGGATAATACAGGAGGACGCCCCATGCAAAACCGATTTGAAACGCCGGCGGAACGGATCGCTTATTATGAAGAAACGCTGGACCGCTGTCTGGTTGCGGTCACGGCGCTGCAGGATGTGCCGGCGCAGCTGGACGCTCTGCGGCGGGACGCGACGGCGCTGGAAGCCTATTATACAAGCCGCGCCTGGCGCGACGATTTCGAGGCCGACGAGGCCGGGCTGCTGCCGGCCGGGCTGAAGCGCGGCGTGCTGTCCGAGGATGGGATCGACGGTTTGCTGGATGACTGCGCGGCGCTCTTCGCTGCGCTGCGGGCACAGCTTCCGCCGGCAGATACAGACGACTGATCCCGCCGTGCGCGAATCATTTCGACTGTTTTTGCACGGATTTGTTGATAGTTAATAATATTTGCAATAAAAATTCATGCATTGTTAACAAAGAATTAGCACTCGCCTATTGACAGTGCTAATTCTTTGTGCTATAATACAGGCGAACAAAGGAACAGAGATCAAAGAAAGGACCTCCGCTCCCGATGCTCAGGTAACAACAATACAGCAAGGAGGAATGACGTATGTTGCCGAGTATTTTTGGAGAGAATTTGTTTGACGACTGGTTCGCGTTCCCGGGCTTCCATGAGCTGGAAAATGTGGACCGCAAGCTCTACGGGCGCCGCGCCGCGCATGAAATGCGCACCGACATCCATGAGCATGAAGACGGCTACGAGGTCGATATCGACCTGCCGGGCTTCAAAAAGGACGAGCTGACGCTCAGCCTTTCCGACGGTTATCTCACCGTCCGCGCCGCCAAGGGCCATGACGAGGAGAAGAAGGACCGCAAGGGCCGCGTGATCCGCCAGGAGCGCTATGCGGGCGCGATGCAGCGCAGCTTCTATGTGGGCGACGCGCTCACCGAGGAAGACATCAAAGCGAAATACGAGGACGGCGTGCTGCACCTTTGCTTCCCGAAGCGCGAAGCGAAGAAGCTGCCGGAGCATAAGACCATCAGCATTGAATAACAGAAACACGAAGGGGGCTGCCGAATCGGCAGCCCCCTTTGCTATTCTTATAGTCTGTTTTCCGGCAAACGTCAAGCGAGGAAAGCGCGCCGCAGTCAGAACGGCAGACCGGAATCAGGTCGGTCGTTTCAACTTCAACTGAAAGACAGGCATTGTAATGCATTCCAGATAAAGGGGTTTTCCGGATTATTCCGAAAATGCTTTGTCGCTTTCAATGATGGCGGGCGCATTCACGCGCGATCCGGGCGTTTTTACCACGGCAGGGTCTGGTCCATGACCCGCGTGCCGTCCTGATCCGCGGCCTCGAACCGCACGCCGTCAGGCGAGAGCGTCAGTCTGGAGGCGACAAAGGTTTTGCCGGAATGGCCGCCGTCCAGATAGGTCGTGATCGACGGATAGGCGTCCAGGTATTCCTGCTCCTCCGGGGACGCGCCGTCCAGGAACCGGCATGCGTGCGTATGGCCGCTGATTTCAAACCGCACGCCCAGGCGCAGGAAATCATTCCAGATTGCGCGGGAGAGATCCAGCTCCGGTTCGCTGACCTGCCAGGCGTGGCTGAGCGCGATCACATGCGGCGCCGTGATCTGCACGCCGGCAAGCCAGGCCGCCATTTCCTCACGGCTGCGCTGATAATCCGTCATGCCGCCGTATTCTACATGGTCGTCCGGCTTGTCCTCGCCGCTGTCGAGCACAAGGAAGGCATAGGGACCGCGCTCTACGGTGTAATAAAGCTGATCATAGCCGAGGTATTCCGGCAGCGCATCCGCAAAGGGACCGCGTGTTTCGTGGTTGCCGCGCACATAAATTGCCGGCATCGTGCCGCCGGTCAGTCTGCCGCCGAACGCCACCAGGTTCTCTGCGGCCTCCTCCTCGAAGTCCATGCCCGCCGCCGGGTCGCCCATGAGCAAAACGGCGTCATACGCGCCGAGCTGCTTTACGGCGGCTTCGGCCTGCTTGAGATAGGAATGCCAATCGGAAACGACCAGATAAGTCTGCGTTTCTCCCTCCGGCGCGCGGAACGCATAGCGGTCGCTCTTCACGGTTTTTCCAAGGCGGCTGCCGTAGCTGAATTCCTCCAGCACCCGTGTGCTGCCGACGGCGTAGCTGTTGTTTTTCAGATGCTCATAAGGGACGCGGATGCTGTGGATCATCCTTTCGCCGATGCGCCGGCCGCTGCGCTGCGCATAGACCGTGCAGTCCTGCCCCGCAAAGCTGTATTCCACAAAGCCCGTGCCCTCTGCGTTCGTGGCAAAGACAACGGCGTAGTCCTCGCCGGTGTCGAGCACCAGCGGATCGGACAGAATGCGATAGGGCAGGAGCGGAAAAATCTGCCACAGCGCCGCGCCGGCCATGCAGACGGCAAGCGCGCCCGCGAGCAGATGCCGGCCTTTGCCCTTGCAGGCGGGCACCGCGAGCAGCAGAAGCACCGCCGCGCAGAAGGCGAGGATCACAGGCAGGTCTTTTTTGAGATAGAGCAGCATCGCCCGGTTCGTTTCCGGTCCGCTGAACACGCAGATCGCGACGACGCACAGGCAGACCAGAACGGTCAGAATCAGCGCGATCAGCGCAAGGATGCGAAAGCCCCGCTTCTGATACAGCGGCGTTTTTGCGTTCAGCCGCAGCCAAAGCAGCACGAGCAGCAGCGCGATGACCGCGAGCAGCACCAGAAACAGCCCCATCGCCCCGCCGAGGAACTTCAGATTGGGGTCATAAAACACCCACACCTCCCGAAACGCGTGATAGATGCTCGCGCTGCAGGTCATCAGAAGCAGCAGCACGGCCAGCGTCGGGATCCGGGAAAGCAAGGATTTTTTCTCTTTCATACGGCACCTCCTTCGGTTTCTGCTTTCATCATAGCAGAATCGCGCAGTTTTTTCCAGCCCCTGAGAGAAAAAACCGCGGCAGTTGCGCGCAAGAGGAAAGTATGCTATAATGAACCGAAATCCCCACCGGAGGTGATTCGATGACAAAGCAGACGGCGCCGATTCTGGTGCTCGGCCCCATGGCCAGCGAGATCGACGCGCTCACGGCGGCGCTGACCGCGCCGGAAGAAACCGTGCTCGGCGGCTATCGCTGCACGGCAGGGCTGCTGGACGGCGTGCCCGTGGTCACGGTGCGCAATCTGATCGGCATGGTCAATGCCGCGGCGGCGACGGCGCTGGCGGCGCAGCGGTTTTCGCCGCGCTGCGTAATCATTCAGGGCACCAGCGGCGCGCATGACCCGGCGCTGCACCGCGGCGACCTGATTCTCGGCGCTTCTTTGATCGAAATGGGCAGTTATTATACGCCGCATCGGGATGCCGGCGCGGGCAGCGGCTTCAATGACTACACCTTCCCCGGCGTTCAGCTTGCAGTCAACGGCGAAGTGGAACGCGTGCGGACGCTGCACAGCGACCCGGCGCTGCTGGCGATCGCCGAAGCCGTGCCGTATGCGCACGGCGCGCGCGTGACCGGCACGATCAGCAGCGGGGATATCTGGAACCGCGAGCTGGACGTCATCGCCCGCCTGCATCGGGAATGCGGTTCCCTCTGCGAGGAAATGGAGGGTTTTGCCGTGGCGCAGGTCTGCTGGATGCTCGGTCTGCCGATGCTGGCCGTGCGCGTGGTCAGCAACAGCGAATGGCACGCCGACGAGAAATTTGACGAAAGCGTCGGCCTCCTGTGCCAGGATTATTGCCGGCGGCTGATTGCGCAGATTGATCTGCACTTCGGGGAAGGAAAGCAAGCATGAAACGATTCTTTGGGCTGGTGATGACGATGGTGCTTCTGACTGCGCCGCTCGGCGCATCCGCGGCGGCGGACGGCCCGTTTGAACCGGGCGTCTGCGGCTGCGAACAGTTCCGCATTCCCGCGCTGTATACGCTCGCGGACGGCAGCGTGCTGGCCTCGGCGGATCTGCGCTGGGATCACGGGCAGGATTCCCCGCAGAATATCGACACGGCGCTCGCCCGTCTGGACGGCGACGCATGGACGTGCGCTGCGGTCAACCGGTTCGATGATTATGCCGACGGCGTCGGCAGCAAACAGAGCGCGTCCTTCATTGACAGCGCGCTGCTGCAGGCGGCGGACGGCACGGTCTTCCTGCTCACGGAGGCCTATCCCTCCGGCGTCGGCATCATGAATACCGCGCAGGGGACGGGTTGCCTGACCGTGGACGGCAGACCGCGCATTGCGCTTGCCGCCAAAGGGACGCAGGATGATACCTATTATATTGACGACTTCACGGACGGCTTTGCGCCGATCTGTCAAAACGGCACGCCGACGGAGTACAGCGTGGATGCGGAATACCGCATCTATCGGAGCGGTGCGCTGCTGACTATGCCGCAGCGCGGCGCGGACGAAGCGCCGACGGGCGTTGAGATTGCGCAGACCGTCTTTTATGCCGACGCGGCCTTCTGCGTGGCGGCCAAGCCGTTCCTCTGGCTGCGCAGCAGCGCGGACGGCGGCCGCAGCTGGAGCGCGCCGCAGATTCTCAACGGCATGCTTCTGCGTGAGAGCGATTACTTTCTCGGCGTCTGCCCGGGACGCGGCTGCGCCGTGACCGTGAACGGCGTTGAACGTCTGATTTTTACGGTGTATCACTCCAACGCGGGCGGCAACGAATTTGCCATGACGATCTGGTCCGAGGACGGCGGCGCTACCTGGCAGCGCGGGGAAGCGGTGCGTCACGCGCCGATGCTCGGCAAAACGAGCGAATCCCAGATCGTTGCGCTTCCGGACGGCACGCTGCGCATGTTTTCACGCAACAAATCGAATTATGTCGCTTACTGCGACAGCACGGACGGCGGCGTCACCTGGACGAAGGCGCAGCCGGATCCCGGCCTGTGCGGCACGAAGAACTGCATGGTATCCTTCCTGGACGCCGGGCGTGAGATCGACGGCAAGCGCGTGATCCTCGGCTCCATGGGCGGTTCGGTCAGCGCGCGCGCGGACGGCGTGGTGCGCGTCGGTCTGCTCGGCGCAGACAACCGCATCGACTGGGTTTCGACCTATCACGTCAACGACGGCTTCTTTGCCTATTCCTGCCTGACCTGCCTGCCGGACGGCGGCTTCGGCCTGCTCTATGAGGATGCGCCGGCGCAGATCAGCTATCTGACGCTTGACCTGCGGCCGGACGGCACGCTCACCGCACGCGGCGGCGACATCGACTTCAACAAACAGCCGACGTTCGCGGAGCGCCTGCGGATCTTTTTCTCCGGCCTCTGGCTGCGTCTGCGCGCCGTGTTTGTATGATTGCAATACTATAAAATGAAAATACCGCAGCGGATGACCGATTCCGGCCGTCTGCTGCGGTTGCTTTTTTCTGTTTTCTTTTCGCGTCAATCCCAGTCGTAGGTTGTTTCCTTGTCGCCGAAGCGCCAGCGCACGGGGCAGGGGGAATCCTGCCAGTCCAGCGGCTGTGCCGGCGGCTGCGGCCGCGCGGCGATCGCCAGCGCCGCCCGCACTTCCGCCAGCTGCTGCGGCGCGAGCGTATCCGGCGCGACGGAGATGAACAGCGGCGTGCCGGAGCGGGCAAGCAGGTCGAGCCACTGCCGGTTTTTCTCCCACGGCACATCCGGCGTGATCCCGACGCAATCCGCATCGGCGTCGAAAAACACACCCTGCTGCGGCATGCGGAAGGCCAGGGAATTGACGCCCATTTTCTTTGTGCGCGCCCACTCGCGGCCGCTGGTGTCGTCGCCCGTGCGGTTGAGCTCCACCCAGCCGACGGCGAGATGGCCGACCACGTTGCAGCCGAGGATCAGCGCCTTGCCGGCCGCCGCGTCATAGATCGTTTTGTAAAGACGCTTGAGGATCTCCGCGGTCGTGCGGCTTCGATCCTGAAAATGGATGCCCTCCTTCACCGGCGGCAGACCGCAGTGCACGCCCCATTCGCCGAAAATATCCACGAAGGAATAATCATGCTTGATCAGCTCATAGCCCCAGCCCGTCAGCGTGCGGATATCCTCCGCGATCCAGTCCAGCACCGCGTCCAGCGAAGGATCCAGGATCCAGTCCGCAGGGTCGCGGTACCACGCCGGCGGGATCTGCGCGGCCTTGTTCTGCAGCGGACGCATCCAGATCCCGGGGCGCACGTCCAGCGCGCGGATCTGCGCGGCCAGCCCGGCCATATCCGGGAAGCGGCTGTTGGAGACGCGCCAGTCCCCGCCGATGATGCCGTCGGTCTCGCGTTCGATCTGCCAGCCGTCGTCGATCACGAGGAAGGGGCGGTTTTCCAGCCCGCGGGTCAGCGCCGCGAGCTCCTTGGCGGAGGAAAGCATGATCTCCGCGGAGGAATCTCCGTAGGCATAATACCAGTTGTTATAGCCGTAGACCGGCGCGCAGGGGAACACGGCGCCGTCCGCCAGCAGCGGCAGCAGCTGCTGCGCACCGGCAAAGGCGTCCGCCGTCTGCAGCTCCGCGCACACCGGCACGCCGCAGGTCAGCGTCCTGCCACAAAGTGCCGTGCCGTCCGACCCGCAGCCGACGTCGAGCGTCAATGTGATACCTTCCGCATCGCAGGTAAAGGCGCAAAGCGCGTCGGGGCGCACCTTCACGCCGTAGAGCGCCAGATGATCGCCGTGCCGCGCGAAGAAATACCAGGGCATCACCCGCGGCTCCGCAGCGTCGCGCCAGGCCAGATCGCCGTAGGCGCGCTCCCAATGATCGCCGCACACACGCGTGCCGGCCGGCAGCGGCGTTTCCCACCGCAGGGAAATCCATTTGACGCGCTGTGTTTCAGCCGTCAGACGGACCGTGCCGTCCGCGAGCGACAGCGTAAGGTCGCCGTCGGTGATCACGCTTGCGCCGGGCCGTTCGATGCGGCCGGTTTCCGTGACGACGGTGCAGGTCGACGGCAAATTCGTCAGGTCGGGAAAATATTGCATCATCTGTGTTGCCCCCTCAGTCCGGTAATTCTTCTTTTTCAAACGGGAACAGGCTGAAGACCTCCAGCTTTTTGCCGCGCATCCACAACGCGGGATGCACCCGCAGCGCATAGCCGCAGCCGGGGTCCGCGCGCCATTCCGTCATCGGCAGCTCCGGCAGGCCGTAGGCCGCGAGCAGCGCCATGATCACGCCGCCGTGCGTGATCATCGCCGTGTCCGCCGTGCCGGTTTTCATCAGCCCTTCAACGATTTTTTCAAACGTGGCGCACACGCGCCGGCCGAAGGCTTCGCTGCTTTCGCCGAACGGCGGCGCCACCCCCGGTTCCCCCGCCAGCCAGCGCGGGAAGACCGGGCTTTTTTTCAGCTCCTCGGCGTTTTTGCCTTCGAATTCGCCGAAGCTGCATTCCTTCAGCCCGTCGATCTCGATCGGCGTCTGCCCGGGATACAGCCGCGCGGCGGTTGCTGTGCAGCGCCGGAGCGGGCTGGAAAAGACCGCAGCCACCGGCGGATACACCATTGTCTCGCGCAGCGCATCCAGCGCCTGCGCGCCGGCCTCGCTCAGCGGCGCGTCGGTCTGGCCGATGTATCTGCCCTGCAGCGCGTCCTCCGTCTGACCGTGACGGATCAGATAAATTGTATAAGTTTTCATGCAGCCTCCTAAAAAAGGACTATACAAATTGTAAATGATCGTGTATAATACTATACGAGGTGTTGATTTATGGAGAAAAACTTCCCGTTGATTATTACGGAGCTGCGCAAATCGCGCGGCATCAGCCAGAAAGAGGCGGCCGAAAAGCTCGGGATTTCCCAGGCGCTGCTCTCCCACTATGAAAAAGGCATCCGCGAATGCGGACAGAGCTTTCTGGTGCGGATCGCCGATTTTTATGACGTTTCGGTCGATTATCTGCTGGGGCGGGAAAACACGCCGAACCGCGTGAGCAGCATCTTCGCCTCGCTCGATGAATCCGCGGAAAATTGGGAGACGAACGATCTGTCGCTCATGCGCGCCGCCATCCAGCTGCGGGAGCACCTGCGCCGACGGGATCCGCAACTGGGCGATCTTTTCATCCGGCACCTTTCGGTGCAGCTTTATCGCCTGATCCTGCAGCAGGCGCGGCAGGGCAATCTGCCGAAAAACTGGGCGGGCGTCGCCTGCTCGGACGGCGAACTGTTTGCGAACAACCTCTATCTGCAGCTGATCGATCAGGCGCAGATGGAAGAGATCGACAGCCGATGGCCGAGTCGCCCCGCGGCAGTGAACGAGCCGGCGCCGGAGGCGGTCAGATCCGTGGTCAGCCGGGCGGAGGACTATGTCTTCGGTACGCTTGCGGATTATCTGCCGCCGCTGCCGACAAAATATCTGAAATAAGAAAAGCCGCCAGGCAGAATCGAAACGCGGGGCGCTATCCGGCAGGATAGCGCCCCGCAACGCGTTGCATTAAATGATGGATTCGTAAAGCTTGATGTATTCCCGCGCCGAACGGCCCCAGCTGTTGTCGCATTTGAGCGCGCGCTGCACGAGGGTCGGCCAGTAATCGCGGTCGCCGTACGCGCCGAGCGCGCGGTAAATGGCGTCGAGCATGTCATAGGCGTCGTAGCTCTTG
>JAFZNN010000237.1 GCA_017550895.1 Clostridia bacterium | reverse complement strand
GATGGATGTCCTCGCCGATGCGGGCGTAATATTCGACCTTGCCGTTCTGGGTGATGGAGGTCGCGCAGTCAATGTTGAAGTCAAACGCTTCGTCGGTCGGCACGCCGAGGGTCAGGGGGTTCGTGCCGAACATGCCTTCCACGCCGAAGGTGGGGGCGACGGAAGGTCTGGCGTTCGTGCCGGTCAGACCGATGCAGCCGGCCTTGGTCGCCATGGAGGTGTAGTAGCCGGCAATGCCGTAGTGGCAGGAGTTGCGCACAACAACCATGCCCATGCCGTATTTCTTCGCCTTGTCGATGGCCATCTGCATGGCCTTCGTGCCGATGACCTGGCCCATGCCGTTGTGGCCGTCGACGACCGCGGTGGTCTCGGTTTCCTTCAGGATGTCAAAGTTGGTGGTGGGGAACTGGATGCCGGCCTTGATTCTGTCAAGGTAAACGGGCTTGAAGCGGTTGCAGCCGTGGCTCTCGATGCCGCGCTTGTCGGATTCCAGCAGCACGTCGGTGCACATTTTCGCCTCGTCGGCGGGGATGCCGTAACCGATGAACGCATCGGTCACGAAATCGGTGATCAGATTCCAGGGACATACGACTTTCGGCATAACAAAGATCTCCTTTGCATTAATTTTATGATTTCATTATAGCATACTTTTCGGAAAAGAAAAGAGGAATTTTGTGAATTCTCTCAGAAATTTGACGCCGTGCGCTCGAAGCTGAGGAACCGCGTGCCCTGAAAGGTCAGCCTGCCGCGGTCGCCCTCGGCGAGCATGGCGTATTCGGACGACGGTACAGTCAGCTCCATGCGATCGCCGCTTTCGAACTGAAACGTGACGAAACAGGTCGTGCTGCTTGTGGTCGAATAACCGTGCGCGCCGGTGATGTCACCGCCGACGGGGGTCTGCGAAAGACTGGTGTCGGACCGCTTTGCGGCCACGACGGCGTCCACGGTCAGCCGCGGGGACTGATTGTTTTTATGCCACTGCGCAACGTTCTTGACGAACAGGACGATGAACGCTGCGAAAATGGCAAGGAAGACCGCAAAAAAGAGAATCTCAAATGGACTGCGCATCCATTCCAACAGATTATTCATAGATCGGGAAGCGCTTGCAGATTTCGGTCACGCTGGCGCGGATGGCGTCGGCCTGCGCCTCGAAATCGGTCGCGCACAGGAAGATGTACTCCGCGATCTTATCCATCTCCGCCGTGCCCAGACCGCGGGAGGTGACCGCCGCCGTGCCCAGACGCACGCCGCTGGTGACAAACGGCTTCTCGGGGTCGTTCGGGATCGCGTTCTTGTTGCAGGTGATATAGACCTCATCCAGCCGATGCTCCAGCTCCTTGCCGGTCAGGCCGAGCGAGCGCAGGTCGACGAGGATCAGATGGTTGTCCGTGCCGCCGGAGACCATGTCGACGCCGCGGCTGCGCAGGCCGGCGGCCAGCGCGGCGCAGTTGTCGATGGTCTGCTGCTGATACGCCTTGAACTCGGGCTTGAGCGCTTCGCCGAAGCAGACGGCCTTGGACGCGATGATGTGCATGAGCGGGCCGCCCTGGTTCCCGGGGAAGATCGCCTTATTGATCGCGGGCGCGAGCTCCGCCTTGCTGAGGATCAGACCGCCGCGCGGGCCGCGCAGGGTCTTGTGGGTCGTGGTGGTCACGATATCGGCATAGGGCACGGGCGAGGGATGCAGGCCCGCCGCCACCAGACCGGCGATGTGCGCCATATCGACCATGAAGTAAGCGCCGATTTCCTTGGCGATCGCGCCGATGCGCTCGAAATCGATGATGCGCGGATAGGCGGAGGCGCCCGCGACGATCAGCTTGGGCCGCACGTCCTTCGCCGTTGCTTCCAGCGCGTCGTAATCGATGAAGCCGTCGTCATTCACGCCGTAGGGGACGAAATTGTAAAGCTTGCCGCTCGCGTTGACCGGGGAGCCGTGCGTCAGGTGGCCGCCGTGCGCGAGATTCATGCCCATCACGGTGTCGCCGGGCGTCAGGATCGCGGCGTAGGCCGCCATATTCGCCTGCGCGCCGGAATGCGCCTGCACGTTTGCCGCTTCCGCGCCGAAGAGCTCCTTCGCGCGGTCAATGGCGATCTGCTCCACCACGTCCACGCATTCGCAGCCGCCGTAGTAGCGCTTGCCGGGATAGCCCTCGGCATATTTATTGGTCAGCACGCTGCCCATGGCCGCCATCACGGCGGGGGAGACGATGTTTTCGGAAGCGATCAGCTCCAGGTTGCGGCGCTGACGGGCCAGCTCTGCGGCCATCGCCTCGCCGACAGCGGGGTCGTATTTGGAAACAAAACCGATGGTATCCAGATAATCTGCAAACATAATTTCTTCCCTTTCTGCGCGGAACAAAAGCCGTTCCGTTACTGTGCTTTCATGATACCACGAAAAAAGCCGGAATGTCAAACCGCAATATTCACAAAAAACGCTTGTATTATGAAAAGAAATCGGTTATACTGTATGGTAACATCCCTTCCCGCGTTTGCCGCCGGCGGCGCGGAATCCGGAAAAAGGAGAGAAGCCTATGGACCCGATCAAGGTTGATTTTTCAAAGAAGGAAAGCGGCAGAAAAACCGTGGTGATCCCGCCGGAGCGCGCGGGGCTGAAAATCGTGCTCAGCCTGGTCTGCACGCTCGTGTTTGCCGTGGTCGCATTTTATGTGATGCTGCCCGCGCTCAATCCCAAGGCCTTTGACCTCTATCTTTATTTCGGCATGGTCGCGGCCTCTTACGTCGTTTTCAACGCGCTGTTTGTGCGTCTGAATTCCAAGCCGGAATATGTGCCCTATATCCGCCGCCGCGCGCTGGTGCCGGGCATTCTCATCGGCGTGCTGGCGCTTGCGGTTCTCATCGGTTATCTGGTTTCCTGCCAGTTCTTCCGCGCGTCGCAGTACAGCAAGATCATTTCCGTACGCACAGACAGCAATTTCTCTGAGGAAATCGAGGAGCAGAACGCCGAATCCTTCAGCTCCATCCCGCGTCTGGATGAGGATTCCGCCAAGCAGATCGCCGCGCGCGCGCTCGGCAAGCTCTCCGAAATGGGCTATGTTTCGCAGTTCTCGGTTTATAACGAGAATACGCAGATCAACTATAAGGGCACGCCTGTGCGCGTGGTGCCGCTGCAGTACGCGAGCATCATCAAGTGGGCGTTCAACACCGGCACCGGCTTCCCGGGCTACGTCATCGTCGACATGGCGAATGAGAGCGCCGATTTCGTGGAGCTCGATCAGAGCATCCGCTATT